>DATIIE010000025.1:0-2048 GCA_035479955.1 Saccharimonadales bacterium (SeqCode) | reverse complement strand
ACTTTGTCGTCTTCACCGTACCAAACCCGGGCAGGGACGCCCGCATCTACAATTTTGCCTAGGGCACTAACTGTCCGCTCGGCCACGCTAGGGTCAACCACTAGCTCAACAGCCTTTCTGGCGTTAGCAGGCTGGGTAACGGCCAGCGTAACCAGTTCTTTGCCAATGCCGTATGCAGTTTGGATCGTGCCTGGGTGGAATGGCTCACGCAGGCGCGGCGGGTTAAGCACACCTAAACGCAGCGCCAGCTGCGCCACAGACTGGCTCGGCGTATCGCCCATTTTGCCAATGAAAGAAGGCTCCAAAAAGCCAGCGGCCCGGATAAGCTCAGGCGCCTCAGCAGCGCCACGGATGGCCGCACCAGCCCCGCGGGAGTCACCGCCCAGCCGCACCTCGCGCGAGCCGGAAATACCCGCAAGCACCTGGGGGATTGCCTCATTGGTGAAGCCTTCCATGTGTTCGTAAGGCACCTTGTGGTAGGGCAGGATAATGGCTGCGCCCGCCAGCCGGTAGTCCTGCTGCGCCTTAATTACATTGCGCACGGCCATGCTGCCAGCGCCAAAACCAAGCGCCCAGAACGACTCCACGGCTGTGGTGCTCGGCCGTGTATACACAGACACAGGAATTTCAGCCTTTGAGCCATTGCGGGTCAATTTAACAGGGACCTGCTCGTGCCACAGGCCGCTTCGGGTACGCTTACCAGACATAATCCGGTGATTATATAACTATTGTGCGGTTACGTAAAGCATGGGGTGCCCGCAGATTACGCCGGTTCAGCGGCTGCCGCTTTTTCGCGGCATTCGCTGGAACATACCGGCGCTTCAGCAGCGGCGCAAGCGTCGCACAGCACAATCAGCTTGTTGCAGGCTTTGTTGGTGCAGTTGTAATAGGTGTTTGCCGGGGCGTTGCAGTGCAGGCAAGCGCCAATTTGTTTGGCGTGCTCGCTGAATTCGGTGCGGCCGCGGCCGTCAAACACATACAGCGAACCTTCCCACAGGCCCTTGTCGCCGTACGTTTCGCCGTACCGCACAATGCCGCCGTCCATTTGGTACACTTCTTCAAAACCGCGGTTTTTCATAAGCGTACTTAGCACTTCGCAGCGGATACCGCCGGTGCAGTAGGTAACAACCGGCTTCTTTTTGATGTCGTCGTATTTGCCGCTTTCCAGCTCGGCGATAAAGTCGCGGGTGGTGTCAATGGCAGGCACAACCGCGTCTTTAAATTTACCGATGGTGGCTTCGTGGGCATTACGGCCGTCAAAAAATACCACGTCTTTCCCGCGTTCGGCAACAAGTTTATGCACTTGCTCTGGCTCCAGGTGTATGCCGCCGCCAACAATGCCATGTTCATCTACTTTCAGCTCATCTGGCGCACCAAAGGTTACAATTTCGTCGCGCACTTTTATGCTCAGTTTCGGGAAGTCATTTTCCAGCCCGTCCGACCACTTAAAATCAATGCCCTTAAACGGGGCGTAGGCCTTGGTTTCTTTTACGTAGGTGCGCAGGGCGTCAATTTCGCCGCCAACCGTGCCATTCAGGCCGTGCTTGGAAATAATGATACGGCCGCGCAATTCCAGCCGCTCACAAAGCGCCTTTTGCCACAGCCGGATAGCCTCCGGGTCGTTCAGCGGCGTAAACACGTAGTACAACAAAATCTTTCTCATCTCTGTTATTATACCGTAAGTTATGAAGTTACACATCGTGACCGTTGGCGAACCAAAATTAGCCTACGCCCGCGCCGGCTGGGATGAGTACTTAAAGCGCCTGCGGCACTACCACCAAGTGCGCGTTACGCACGTAGCCGACAAGTGGGCATACGACGCCGCCCATCTGTTAGAAGCATGCGGAAATGCCTACAAAATAGCTTTAGTAATAGACGCCCAGCAGCTTACAAGCCCAGAGCTAGCTGCCTTTTTAGAAAAGCGCAGCCTGGAGGCCAGGGAAGTGTGTTTGCTGGTGGGCGGGCCCGAGGGGCTGCCCGACGAAGTCATCCAAAAAGCTGATTTTAAGTGGGGCCTGGCCCGGCTGACATTTCCGCACGACCTGGCA
>DATIIE010000024.1:0-21774 GCA_035479955.1 Saccharimonadales bacterium (SeqCode) | reverse complement strand
CCGTTCCTGCCGCTTATTGGTGTAGCCTTGGCAGTTATGGGGTTTAAAATATGAACGAGCAGCCGCAACAGCCGATGCCCGGCCCGGTGCCCACGCCCCAGCCAATGCAGCCTCAGCAACCAATGCAGCAGCCACCCATGCCCGCTGCCCCAGCTCCGGTTGCTCCCTGGCAACCGCCGTCACAGGCTCCTGTCCCTTTTGTAAGCCCTACCCCTGTCCCGCCTACCCCTGTGGCTCCGGCCCCAACTACGCTGCCGCCAGAAGCCGCCGCTGTGCTGCAGGCTAACCCACCGTCCATGCCACCCCAGCCGCAAACTCCTTTACATCCCCCAGTGGGCGCCCCCGCTCCAAACCAAACCGCGCCCCAACTGTTTAACTACAACAGCCGCCGCGCCCAGAAAGCGCGCATGGCCCACCATTTTGCCCACAAGGAAATCCACGGCTTGCTGCTCGCAGGCGGCTGGCTGGTTATTGCAAGTGGCCTGGCGTTAGTGTTTGGCTTAGAGAGCACTGTTGGCTGGGCAGTTGCCGGCCTGGGCGGCCCCTTCCTTATGCTGGCGGCCTGGAGCAGGGCACTGCAAATCCTGCCGCCCGACCCGCGCTCGCAGTCTGTTGACGGGCTGTTGGACGCCGACGTATTAGGCGTGCTGCCGCAGAACTGCTCGCCGCAGCAGCTGGCAACTCTAGTGGCCGACCTTCCTGGTATGCATTTCTACATGGCACGTTTTAGCTTGCCGCACGACATGCTGCAATCACTAGCCAGCGGCCGCCCTGCAGACACTGCCCGCGTATGGCAAGAGGCCGACCGGCTGCGCCAGCTGTGGAATGCACCTAACATCAACAGCGCCATGGTAGTAGCGGCTATTATCCAAACCATCCCCAGTGTTGACCAGATTTTAGCCCCATTACACCTTGGCCAGGATGACATTACCGCGGGCGTAGGCTGGTATCTGCACCTGGAATACATTGTTGCCGAAGCCCGCAAACGCAAAAAAGACGGCGGTATTGGCCGCGACTGGGCCTTTGGCTACACGCCAATGCTGGAGCGTTTTGGCTTTAACATAAGTGAACATGTTGGCCGCGAGGGCCTGCTGCAGCGCGATTTGCCCAGCCGTGAGGCACTCGCGGGCCAGGTAGTACATCTGCTGGCGCAGGGCGGCCGCCGCAACGTGTCGTTAGTTGGCGCCTTGGGTGCGGGCAAAACCACGGTTGTGCATGCCCTTGCCAAGAAACTGCTTGAGGCCGACCCCAGTTTGCCGCGCGCCATGCACTACTGGCAAATCATATCGCTGGATCCGTCCACGCTCATATCGCAGGCCAAGGGCAGGGGTGAGCTGGAGGGCATTGTCCAGCGCCTGTTCTTTGAAGCTATCCAAGCCAAAAATATCATCCTGTTTTTAGACGACGCCCAGCTGTTCTTTGAGGACGGCAACGGCTCGGTCAACCTCAGTAACGTGCTCATGCCGGTTCTGGAAGGCGGCGGCTTGCCCATTATCCTGGCCATGGACGAGCAGCGCTGGCTGCGCATTGTGCAGGCCAACCCGGCCCTGGCGCAGTCTATGAACCGCATTATGGTTACGCCCACCGACGAGCGCGAAACCCTGCTCATTATGGAGAACCAGCTGCCCCTGTACGAATACCAGCAAAAATGCACCTACACTTACCAGGCATTAGAGGCTGCATACCGCCTCAGCAGCCGTTACATGAGCGAGCAGGTTATGCCCGGCCGCGCCCTCAAATTACTGGAAACCGCTGCCAATTACGCCAACCAGGGCTTTATTGTAGAGCGTTCGGTAGAGGAGGCGATTGAGCAGACCCAAGGCGTTAAAGTGGGCACTGCCAACACCGCCAGTGAGCGCGAAACCCTGCTGAACCTGGAGCAGCTCATCCATGAACGCATGATTAACCAGGTGCGCGCTGTGCAGGTAGTCAGCGACGCACTCAGGCGTGCCCGCGCCGGTGTGCGCAATGCCAGCCGCCCCATTGGCACGTTCCTGTTCCTGGGGCCAACTGGTGTTGGTAAAACTGAGCTGGCTAAAGTGTGGCCGCTGTGTTCTTTGGCGGCGAAGACCACATTGTACGCATCGACCTCAACGAATTTTCAGGCCCCGGCGACGTGCAGCGCCTCATTGCCGAAGCTGCCCAAGACCAGCACAGCCTGACTGCCCAAATTGCCCGCAACCCATTCAGCGTAGTGTTGCTGGACGAAATTGAAAAAGCCCACCCTAACGTCCTCAACACGTTGCTTCAGCTCCTGGACGAAGGCATTTTGCGCGACGTAACCAACCGTGAAGTGTCATTCCGTGACGCCGTAGTCATCGCCACCAGCAATGCTGGCGCCGACCGCATCCGCGCCCACATTGAATCCGGCCAGCAGCTCGAACAGTTCGAAGAAGAATTCACCAACGAGCTTATTAACGCTAATGTATTCCGCCCCGAATTTTTAAACCGCTTCGATGAAATTGTATTGTTCCGCCCGCTCAAGCCCGAAGAGTTATTGCAGGTAATCGACCTTATTTTAAAGGGTGTGAACAAGAACTTGGCATCGCAGAAAGTATCGGTAGCGGTAGATTTGGAAGCCAAGCAGCTATTGGTACAGCACGGCTACGACCCCCGTTTGGGTGCCCGCCCAATGCGCCGCATGGTGCAGCGCGCCGTAGAAAACATCGTTGCCAACCGTATGCTGGCAGGTGTTGCTACGCCCGGCAGCGAAATACACATTACCCTGCAAGATGTGCAGGCCATCCTTACCCGCAGCTAACAGCTACGCGGTAGTACAGGGCGCTCGCTATTATTCGCTGTTTAAGTGCGCGCGCAGGGCGTTAAAGATAACAATAACGTCTACCACTTCTTGTAGTACTGCGCCGTAAATCGGCATAAATTTACCAGTAGAGAAGACGAACATCAGGGCGACGCTCAAACCAATACCGGCAAGTACACTCTGTTTGGCGATGCCAAATGTGCGGCGGGCAATGCGCACGCCTTGCACAACACGGCCGAGGTCGTCCTGCATTATAACCACATCAGCAGATTCACTGGCAGCGGCAGCGCCCCGGGCGCCCAGGGCAATGCCCACGTCGCTGGCAGTCAGCACTGGCGCGTCGTTCACGCCATCGCCCACAAATGCTACTGGGCGGTGCGCAACTTGTTCTATGGCGTGGATTTTATCGCCGGGCAGGGCGTCAGCCATAACACTTTCAATGCCCAATTTTTTGGCAACAGCTTTGGCAGTGGTAGGGTTGTCGCCAGTGATCATCAGGAATTCGCGCACGCCGGCTTCGCGCAGTGCGGCCAGCGTTTGCTTGCTTTCGGCGCGCACTTCGTCCGCGAAAGTAATAACCCCGGCCAAATCGCCGTTAATCGCTACGAATGCGGCAGTTTGGTCGTACGCTTTAGGGTTAAAGCCTTTTGGCAGGGAGACGCTATGTTCTTCCAGCAGCTGCAGCCGGCCCAGAACAATGTGTTGGCCTTTGGCAACAGCAGTAATGCCCTTGCCGGCAATTTCACGCACTTCACGCACGTTTAGGAGCTTGGCGTGCTCGGCCTCGGCCTTGGCTAGAATGGCTGCGGCCTGGGCATGGCCGGAGTGCTGCTCTAAGCTGGCGCTAATGCCGAGCAGTGTAGTGCGCGAGGTGCGGCCAAATGTCGTCACTTTTTCGACTTTCAGGATGCCGCGGGTCAGCGTGCCGGTTTTGTCGAAGGCGAATGTTTTGGCGTTTGCCAGCAGCTCCAGCGATTTGCCGGTCTTAATAATAATGCCTTGTTTGGCAGCACTGCTCATGCCGGAAATGACGGCGATGGGCACGGCCAGTAGCAGCGGGCAGGGAGTGGCAACAACAATAACCTCCAGGAAGCGGATGGCGCTGCCGCTGATAGCCCACGCCGTAAAGGCAATAACAAACGCCACCACCGTAAACGGTACAGCGTAGCGGTCGGCTAAGCGCACAAACGGCGCCTGGCTGTTTCTGGCAGATTCCACCAGTTTAATGATTTGTTGGTACTGGCTGTCTTCTGCGGAATGTATGGCGCGCGCCGTTACCGGGCCGTCAAGGTTGATCGAGCCACTCAACAGCACGGCACCCGGATCTTTGGCTTGCGGCAGGCTCTCGCCGGTGAGGCTGGATTCGTCGAACGTGGCACTGCCTTCTAAAATTTCAGCGTCAGCCGCCACAAGTTCGCCAGCGCGGATGATGAGCTTGTCGCCCTTGTGCACCTCAGACGCCTTTACTTCTACTTCTTTACGGCCGCGCAGGATGCGGGCTTTTTGCGGGGCGCGGCTTAGTAGCGCGTCCAGTTCGCGTTCGGCACGGTGCTCGGCATAATCTTCCAGGGCGCGGCCGCCGGTCAGCATCAGCACAATAACAATGCCGGTCCAGAATTCGCGCAGCGCCAGCGAACTTAACACCGCCACCGCCGCTAAGATATCTACACCGTACTTACCAGCGCGTACGTCGCGGTACAGTTCCTTGAAGAAAGGGAGGAGCTCCGCGCCAATAACCACACCTAGTAAAATATGGGCGGCAAGATGGTTGCCGGTCAGCTCCAGCGGCAGCGCAATTACCGCCGCCACAAGCGCGACCACAAATAAATAGTAGTGCTGTACCAGTTTCCACAATCTGTTCATCAGTACTAGTATAGCAGCACTACATCAGATAGCTTATGTACAAAATTGGCGTAAAGAACGCCAGGTAGTACACAATTTGGATGTTCAGGAAATTGTCTGTTTCTTCGTCGCTGACGAGGGCAATATAAGCGGTAGTTACCATGATAACTGCGCAGATAATGCTCAGCACCTTTACCGGCACGCTAATAGTGCTCACCGACAGCACCAGCGTTAGCGGCGGTATAAGGCTGACTCCCGAAATGCCGGCCAGTGTGCGGTGCACCTGCGTGCGCCACCCGCCAGTTTCTGGTATGAGCGTGCAGGCGTACTGCGCCACGGCCGCAATAACAATAAAGACGCTAAACCACACCGACAGCCCAAACTCCGGCACAAACCAGCCCAAGAAGAACAGTAGCAGCAGCGGCAAGGCAATGCTGAATAGCGCAATATAATAGACCACGCGGTGCCGGGCCACAGCTACCCGCTGGCTGAATGTTTTGCGTTTGCCCTCTGGCCAATGCGCCACAATATAAGTTAACCCCAGCGCTAGGATAACAACTGCAAGCAAACCCAGGTATTTCATTACTTTAACTATAGCAATAAAAAAGACCCCGGAAGAGGCCTTTTTAGGTTTCTTGTATTTGGGGCGAGCTATGGGTCTCGAACCCACGACCTTCGGGACCACAACCCGACGCTCTAACCAACTGAGCTAAGCCCGCCAAAAACAATAGATCTACTCTAGCATTTTTTGCAAGAATAATCCACTCTTTCGTACAACTAATTGTGGTGCCCCGGGGTGGACTCGAACCACCGGCCTAAAGCTTAGAAGTCTCTTGCTCTATCCAGCTGAGCTACCGGGGCAAACGCAGTATGCAATTGCAGCGTTTGGAAGAAACGCTCTGTGAACACGGTAATTATACCAGAAAACTATAGTTTTAGCGCTTGCAGCAACTGCTCGTGGAGCAAGCCGTTACTGGTAAGCACAGAGCGCTCGGCGCTGGCGAGCGTGTCGGCAGTGGCACTGGTGTATACCATGCCGCCGGCTTCTGTAACGATGAAGGCATGCGCGGCCATGTCCCATTCTTTAGTGTTGGGTTCGGCGCAAGCGTCTACAACGCCCTCGGCAACAAAGACGTGGCCCAGGAAGTCGCCAAAGCTGCGTTCGCGCCACACCTGGCGCATAAGGTCAATAATTCCCTCGGTGCCAACTGCAGTAGTGTCCCACGGCAGCAGGCTGCAATAGGTAAGGTAAGCGTCGGCCATGGTAGCAACTTTGGATACATGGATTTGCCGCACAGTACCGTCAACATCGCGCGTCCAGGCGCCGTGGCCGCGGCTTGCCCACCAGCGCCGGCCAAGCGCCGGGGCAGACACAACGGCCACCTGCGTGCCAGTTTCGTCCTGCAACGATAGCAGCGTGCCCCAAACCGGGTGGCGGCGCATAAAGTTTTTGGTGCCGTCTATGGGGTCGGCGATCCATTGGCGCCCGGGGCGGTGGGTTTGGTCGCCTTCTTCGGTGAGGTAGGCGTCGCCAAATTCTTTGGTGATTATGTCGTGCAGAGTGCGGTCAACCTCTAAATCGGCGTCAGTAACCGGGGTTTTATCGGGTTTGGTTTGTACGTGCAGCGACACACTGCGGAAGTGGCGCATGGTGATTTCGTCAGCGACATCGGCAAGCCGTAAACACTTATCAAGGTCGGTAACTAAATCTTGAGCCATACATCCTCCTACTTACTTTGTCGGTGCGGGCAAGGTGCAAGGCTTGCGACGCTCCGCTCGTGTCTACAAAACCTGCCACTGGCAGATTTTGGTGCGGGTGGCGGGAGTCGAACCCACGTAGCCAGTTTGGAAAACTGGAGTAATAACCGTTATACCACACCCGCGTGCAGCTGCTGCCAGTATACCATACAAGGGGTGGTAGCCATTGCATTTTAAGCATAAATATGTTACCATAACAACTATGTCACACAAGACGCCAGATCAATCACGTTGGACATTCCGCCGCCGTTGGGCGTACGCGGCTATCCTTGGTGGTGCGGTCGTTGCAGCTGGCGGCCACTCATTTATTGGCGGCTTTGATAAGCCTGAGGCAGATTGGCCCGGCGCCTCTAAACCGCCAGCTGCTGACGCACCCTACTTAGCCACCCCTGAGGCGAAGCAACCCGGCGAAATCCACAAGAATATGGCTAAAAGCAAAGACCCCGGCCTGAAGGCCTTGGCAGCCGTAGAAAAGAAAACGGGCTACAGCTTTGAAAGTAACATGCTGTTTGCCGGCATGCCCCGCACCCCCGAGGAAGCCCACGACCAGGCCAACGAAATGGCCGCCCGCCTCAAGGAATACGCCAAACAGGGCGTCAAGCCGCTAGTTGTCATGGAGCCTACCTATAACCAGGGGAAAGACCTCATCGACACCACCAAGCTAAGCGACGCTAAACACGCAGACAACTACCGCCAAACCATGGACGCGTACTTCGGTGGCATCCGCCAGAACGAAGCCGGCATTACCGACGAGCAAATGGGCAACTGGGTATTGTTCCCAGAGCCTAACATCCCGGAATGGAAGGGCGGCAACACTGACCCCAACACCTTCAAGGCTAACTACACCGTTGCGGCACAGGCTATGAAGGCCCACTTCCGCAGCGGCCACGCCTCTGTAATGCTCGACAGCGCTACCTACCCGAATAACGACTGGTCCCAACCCAGCTACGAAGGCAGCGACCTCACCCGCTACGTTTCCGGCATCCCTGAAGGGTTGATTGACTCTGTAGGGTTCCAGGGTATGCCATACAGCCAGAACGATGACCCCTCGGTCTTTTTGAACGCACAAGCGGCCGCCCAATTAGCTGAAGCAGCTAAGACTAAGAATATCTGGATAAACACCGGCACTTATAGCAGCTATTACAATGAACAGACCAAGAAGCGCGAACAGGCAACTACTGCCCAGCGTGCTGAAACACTGGTGCATGAATCCCAAACCGCCGCTACATTACAAACCGCCGGCTTTGATGTGAGTGTCAACGTTTTTGCAGCCCCTGCATCTTCCCCTGACGCACCAGACTGGTCCTTCAAGAGCCAGGCCGACCAGCAGATGCTGGCAGGCACGCTGAAGGCTGCTTCTGCGGCAGCTATCCCGGTATCACTGTTCGTAGCTGGCTAGTTACAACTTGTTCTCTTAATAGAAAAACAGCGCAGTCATTGCTGCGCTGTTTTTGTGTAGGCCGCTAAGGCGGGAGCTTACAGCTGAGGCTTAAGCTCGGCCAGTGCCTGGGAAACGGTCTCTACCGTGATGCCGCTGGTCTTCATGACGTTCAGGTGGGCGTCCAGCTGTGCTGGAGTGGTGTTGTAGTCACCGGCGCTGGGGTTGTCGCTTACCTGGTGGTATACCAGGACTAACCATGTCTTGGTGTTCACGGCTTGGTTCACCCATGCTTGGATCTGTTCCAAGCTGGTAGTGGAGGTTACGTCCTGCACCTTGATGTCGTAAATGTTGAAGTAGTTCTTGCTGTTAAAGCCGCTTACAACGCCGCGGTGCGAGTTGTAGTACTTCTTAATGTTAGCCATAACGTTCTGGTCTACAGAGCCGTACGGGCTGGCAAAGTCGGTTACAGTGGCGCCAGTCCAGCTTTGCAGGCTGGTCTTGGAGTCATTCAGCTCGCTCTTTTGTTGTGCGGCGGTAAGAGGTACGAGGTCCTGGTGGTCAACAGTGTGCGAGGCAATTTCTTCGCCAGCGTTTTTCAGGGCCAGCATCATGGACTGGTTCATGTATTCAGGGTCGCCAGTGTTGCCACTCAGCAGGTACTGGGTGGAGTGGTAGCCGTACTTTTGCAGAACTGGCAGGGCGTTGGTGTATACGTTTGCCCAGGCATCGTCGAAAGTTAGGCTAACGACTGCGCGGTTGAAGCCAATGGGGGTGTAGCTGGCGAGGTTGTAATCGTCGGTGATAACCCAGCCCACGCTTTTAATCATGTGAAAAACGGTAACTGTTTTGGCGCCCTTAGGGACGGAGAATTGCTGTTCGAACTTGGTCCAGGCGCTGGATTTCAGCGTGCCTAAAGTAACGTATTGGTCGGTGCCGTCGGCCATGGCAAAGTCGGCTACGACGTAGCTTTCAGTACTGGACTTGTACCAGTTGCTGAAGGTGTACAGTTTGTTTTCGTCTACGGTTTGCGGAGTGAAGTACCATTTGGCGTCACCGTCGGTGTAGCTGGTGAGCTGTGTCTTAACGGCTTTTTGGCCGGCGTGCACGTCGGTGCCGCTGGTGTAGGTGAATAATGGCTTGTTAGTGCCCCAGGCGCTGCTTGTCCAGCTGACTGGGAGTTTTGTGTTCTGGGTGCTGGCAGTTTCCAGGCCAGGGTTGGGAACCATGTTGGTGCCGTCGGTAGTTGCGTTGGCAACAGTTACCTGTACGCCAGTGCTGGTTACTAAAGTGCCGTCGCTGTCGCGGCCAACTGCTGTGATAGTGTGGTTGCCGTTGCTAATAGTAGTGGTGTCCCAGTTAGTTTGGTAGGGCGCGGTGGTAACTTCGCTGCCAACGTTCTCGCCGTCTACCTTAAATTGTACGCCGGCTACGCCGCTCGCGCTGGTGGCGCTGGCTGTGAGCGCTACGGCATTGCCGCTAACACTGGTGCTGGCGGTTGGGCCAGTAACGTTTACGGCCAAGTTGGATACCTGGGTGAGGCTGTAATCGTCGGTTTGTACGAAGCCCACGCTGTTTACTACGTGGAAGACAGTAAGGTGGCTCATGCCGGCAGGGATGGTGATGGTGCCGCTGAACTGGGCCCATTGGCTGCCAGCGGCGCGTTCGCCAAGGTCGATGTACTGGTATGTTGTGCCGTTGTCTACTTGGGCCACGATGTCGGTAGTTACCGAGCCGTGGTACCACTCAGAGTATTTGTACGTGTTGCCAGCTGCTACGTTTACTGGTGCAAAGTACCATTTGGCGTCACCGTCGGTGTATTTAGTGATGACAGTTTTCAGGCTGCGGGCGCCAGTGTGGCTGCCAGTGTTGGAGTACGTGAATGTTGTGCTGTTGCTGCCCCATTTGCCAGTAACCCAGCCATCTGGCGTAGCGCCGTTGGTGCTGGTTTCAACGCCAGGGTTGCTAATAAGGTTAACTGCCGCCGCTTTGGCCGTAATTGCAGGGAGCAGGCTAAAAGCGGAAATTAACAGGGAAAGGAAGGCGGCAACAAAACGTTTCATAGATCTCCAAAAACTTACTTAGATAATTATAACAAACTTAATGCAAACTATATTCTCAAATGCCCCTATTGTCAAGAGCGGAATGCGAACATACACTCCTTATAGAGAAACGTAAGCTCTTCATGTAATATACTTTACAAAACCACACTTTTGTAGTACAATTGCACTTGAGTTGAACTGTGTGGGGTGTTCGCACTACTACGCAGCCAGCCCGTAATAACTTAACCAGAGGAGTTGTAATGACCTACGGTACTACCCTTGGTGCTTCTACAACTGTAACCGGCGCTACTACCGCCACTGTTCTTCCTCACACTGGTGGCTTCCGCCCCCTGTTTGTGGTTGCACTGTCGGTGCTGGCTTTCGGTGTTATTACGTTAGCTGTTTCGGGCATTTCTGCTGTAAAGCAGGCTCGCAGCAACGCGTAACCAGCCTACACGCTGGAACCAAGTAAAGCCGTGCCTTAGGGTGCGGCTTTACTTCTAAGAAGATTATATGAAACGAAACCTGAAGATAAGCATCATTACTGGCGCGATCCTATGCGTGATAGGGATTGCCGGCGCTGCGCCGACAGTCTACTTCAGCATGCTGAAGCACAGCACCGCCTCGGCTGAGCCTGCGTTCCCGACCCCTAAAACCACCGCTGCGCCCGCCAGCACGCCTACAAAGCCCGTTATTAGCGGCCATCCGGTAAGCATCAGCATTCCCAGCGTAAACGTTACTGTGCCTGTTGTAGATGGCCAGTTCGACGCTAAGACAAAGGAATGGACTCTGGGCCTGCACACCGCCCACTGGGGCGTTATGACCCCCCAGCCCAACGACACCAGCGGCAACACCTATATTTATGGCCATTACCGACCGGAAGTATTCGCTTACCTGCACAACATCAAACCCGGTGCGCAGGCAATTGTTACGACCGATAACGGCTATACATTCACCTACACCTTCGAAAGCAGCGTTACCGTAGACCCGAACGACACCAGCTTGTTCAGCTACCAAGGACCCTCCATTTTGACGGTACAGACTTGCAGCGGCAGCTGGTTCCAAAACCGTACGCTGTATAAGTTTACGTTCACCTCTGTCGAGAAGAGCTAAAGCCTAGCCTCGAGCCCTCCTTGAGGGGTTGAAACATTGACAACGGAGTGCTATGATGTTGTTATCAAGCTTAGGCTTGTTTCTGCTAAGAAAACAATAAATCCCCAACCGAAAGGAAGGGGATTTATTGTTTGTCGGAGCCCAATATCCCGGCACCGAACTGGTGGAGCTGGCCGGATTCGAACCGGCGATGTCTGCTAAGAAATAGGATGATAACCTATTGCGATCGGCCACTCCGCCACAGCCCCATTGTAAGCTAACATTAACAGTTTACACGCCCTATAGTACGAACACAATAGCGTTTGGGGTATTTCCTAGACCCCTCGTGTATAACCATGATACTATGAAGCTACTATGAGCAAAATAAGCGTCACGCGCGAAACCGCAATTGCCAACATAAAGAAGTTTTTTAAGGATGCCACCTCTGATTCTGTAAGCGTAGAGGACATCTATAAGGCTGTTGGCCGCAACCTGGCAGAGCCTCATAAGAACCGTGTGTGGCTGGCCTATAAGCTCACGTCCCTCCAAGACCATGGCCTGTTTACGCGGCAGTACACGAAGCACAAGGGCCAGCAAAAGCTGGTGCGGATTGCATTAACTGAGCGGGGTAAAAGGGCACTTAGCCAACCGCCCCAGGCGGAACAACAAGCATTGCCAGGCAACAGCGACAGCGCTTTGCATGAGAACGTACGTGAAATTACTATCTCCTCTGTGCGCCGCGACATCGAAACCCTGCGCCAAAAAGAACCGGAACTGGAAATTACATTCAGTATCCGGCTAAAAGAAAACGCGCAAGAACGCTAGGTTTAAACCCCGGCGAAGCGTACCCAGCCCACAACGCGCAGCAAGATGTAGCCAGTGGCCATAACAACGGCAACTACTGTCACAATTTGGGCGATGCGGTCGCTGCGGTGCTTTTTGTTGGCGGCCTTTTTCTTGGCTTTGGCAGCTTTCAGGGCGATTTTAGCTTCGCCTTTCACCGCTTTAGCTGTGGCTTTTAACTCTTTAGCAGCGGCCTTCAAGGCCTGTTTCTCCTGGCGGTTCACTACGCAGTGTCCTTCAGGGCGTTGGCGTCCAAGGCGTAGCGGCGGCCTTTGGTGCTCCAGCCGGCGAATTTTTCGCCGCGGAACTTGCGCATGGCAACTACTTCAAAGTAGGCAATTACTACAATGCTGATCTCAATCCAGCGCAGGAAGTAGAAGTATGGCAGGCTGGCCATAATAGAGGCGCGGCGGGCGGCAATGGAGGAGAAGATAGCTAAGGCGCAGGTAACCAGGAAGTCGCTGAGCACCACAATGGGCACAATTTTCCACTGGTGGGTGGTAATAACGATGTAGGGCAGCAGCACGAACATCTGGATCAGGTAAAACAGCAGTTCGAGCATCTGGTAGCCAAGCCCAAGGTCAACAGCGTGCGGGCGCATACCAATGCGGTACTTAATAACACCTTGGAAGAAGCCGCGCTGCCAGCGCAGGTTTTGCTTAATGAAGTCGCTGAGCGTTTGCGGGTCCTGGGTGTAGTTAATGGCTTCGGGGATGTAGCGGATTTTGCCGAGCTTTTTGCGGTGCACCTGCAGGGTAAGGTCGAAGTCTTCGGTCATGCTGTTGGCGGTGAAATCCAGGTGTTTGATGATATCGGTGCGGAAACAGGTAATTGGGCCAGGGAACACTGAGATCATGCCGAACCACGATTGCACGCGGCGGATAACCTGCTGGCTGTAGGTGTAGGTGAAGGCGCGGTAGCGGCTGATCCAGTTGCCGCGCAGGCTTTGCACGAAACCAACGGCTACGGCGTATTTGCGGGCGTCCAGCTTGCGTTTGTACATGCGGAAGTAATCCGGGCAGAAGACGCTGTCGGCGTCGGCAACGTGCAGCCAGGTGTAGCGTTCCTCGATGTTGAATTCTTCAATACCGGATAGTACAGCGCGGGCTTTGCCGCCCTTTGGCTTGCTGAGCACATTGCGCTTTGGCAGCATTTTGAGGGCTTCGCGGCGGGTGAAGTCTTCGCTTCCGTCGTCTACAACGTAAATGTCTTCGCGGGGCTGGCCAGCCTTAATAGCGCTGGCAATAGTTGTTGCAATGATGAGTTCTTCGTTATGGCCCGGCAGCAGCAGCGCCAGCTTTTTCTTGCGGGTGTGGTGCACGCGTTTGGCAATGCTGGCCACGCGGCCGGCGGTCAGTAACAGAGGTTGTTTGCCAGAGCGCTCCAGTTCGGTGGGGCGGGCGGTGTAATTAGCGGTACGGTGTACGATGCTTGTACCGCGGCGCTGTTCAGCGTCGGCGGTGCGGCGGGTAAAATCAGGGGTTCCGCGGCCTTTTACAGTGGCCATAATGTATTCACTCCGGGTCATAATAACTCAAACATGTTATTTGGGCATATAATACCACAGAAATGAGAAATATGCAATAGCATTACCCCTGGGGGCGCTGGCTAGCCCCTGCTGCCTCCCTGCTTCCCGCTGCCCGGCGGGCCGACGATAAAGGCATGCCTCCGCATTTTCACTTCCAGGTCGTAGGCGCGCAGCGCAGATTCATGCCACAACGCCACAACGGCATCTTCGCCAGTCTTTTTTATGCCGCGCGTTTCGCGGGTGATAAGGTCACGGTAGGTAGAATGGTTTGGGTATACGGTTACTTCCGCCACGTGCGTTAGCGGCGCATTGCCTGCCCTGGCGGCGGAGCTGCGGTAGTCTACCAGGACTGCCATGCGCACTAAACGGCTGAAATCGATTTGTTCGGCCAGTTTGTACTTTGTAGCGCGGAGCGTTTCATCTACTGGCAGAAATACAATGCGCGCGTTGCGGACATTGCCGTAGTGCTTGCCAAGCACTGTTTCGGCCGGGCCTTTGGCGCCGCTAGTCCAGTGGTCGGAGAATTCGGGCATACGGCTGCGGGTGGCCTCGCGCAGCACTACGGAGTCGAGATACTGCTGGCAGCCCAGTGTACGCAGGTTGTCATTGAGGAGGCGCGTGAAGGTGGCTTTGCTTATTTGCACGCCGCGCTCTGTTAAATTTATGACGTCGCCAGTAGTGGCGGTAAGTATTTCAGGTTTTACGCCCTCGCGCGTTACTAGTTCGTCTAGCTCGCTCTGTACTTCTTGGGTACGCCGGCGGGCTTGGCGCCGCCGCCACTGCGGGTCGTATGCCGGGCCATCACCGATCTCGGTCATGTAGCTGCTAAGGTATTTGTGACGCTCCAAGTAGAGGCCTATGAGGGTTTCCGCTGGTTGTCCAGGGGCGTCTAGCAGCGCCTGCCACAGATCCCACGGGTTCTTTTCCAGCGCGCGCCGCGCCAGCCCGGCAGCTCCCTGCGCCCAGGTAGTTTGGTCTGTGAAGTACGACGGTGCGTGGCGCAGCAGCAAGCGGGCAAGCATGGCCGTATCGCCGATAACCTCTTGCATAACAGGGCTGGTTTCTTCCTGGGGGACTGTAGTGAGGTCGAGCAACTCGCGCTGTGGGCGGATTTGGCGCAGTTCGGCAGACGCATACAGGTATGTGGCGGTACGCACTTTTGGCTCGCCGCCATGCAGTACCTGGGCAGCGGCTGTCTGGCCGAGCCGGTGCATAAGTATAATCCGGCGTTCTTTGGCGAACTCGTGGTATATCTGGCGCCGCGGCAGCACTAAAAAGCCGCGGGCGGCGTGGTGCAACATACTTGTGGCGTTATGTATGGCTATTGTTTGCAGGTGGGGGTCGTCTGGAAAGGCCTTGGCGGCCAGAGTGGCGGTTTCTGCAGCAAAATTACTGGCAGCTACAAAAGCGTCGGCTTCGGCGGCGGCCTGTTGCTCGCCTTCGGCCGTGAGGCTCCATTCGCCCATGGGGTCGTGGCCCGCAGGGAGTTCGCCCAAGGGGATTTCATCCTCGGTAGGCCTATACCTTAAGATGTGCCGCGCTGCTTGCAGATAACTCTGCATGCCTAGCTGCGCGGTGGGGCCAAGTATGATTTTATCTGGGGTAATAGCGAGCAGGCCGGTGGCGTCTACACGGGCTTCAGGGTTAAATGCTTCGGTCATTGGTACAGCATCAGGGAAGGGCGGGAAAAATGCAACCGCGAAGGTTACATGTCGTGGAACACTTGGATGTGTGCGCCCAAGGAGTTCAAGCGCGCAGCAATGTCTTCATACCCACGGTTGATGGTGTACACGTTGCGCAGCGTGGAAATGCCAGGCGCGGCAAGCATGCCAATTAACAGCAGGCTGGCGGGGCGTAGGGCGGGCGGGCACACTACGTCGGCTTTTGTGAACTTTGTTGGCCCCAGCACGAACAAACGGTGCGGGTCGGCCAGTTCTACCTGCATGCCGACTTTGGTCATTTCAGTGTAGTAAATGGCGCGGTTTTCGTACATCCAGTCGTGGATGAGCGTGCGGCCGTTCAAAACGCCGGCAATTGGCACGAAGTATGGCAGGTTGTCGGGGTTGAGGCCGGGCCACAGGTTGGGGTGCAGCTTGTCGGTAAGGGCGGTGAGTTTGCCGTTGTGCTTGTGCACGGTGAGGTCTACCAGGTCTACAACACCGTTGCCGGCTTTATAGCGGTCGGTAAGCGTCAGTTGCACGCCCATTTTGCGCAGTTTCAGCAGCTCAATGGCAATCCAGTCGAGGGGCACGCGCTTAATGGTAATTTCGGAATTGCTGCTAATGGCGGCGCTTAAGAAGAACATCGCCTCAATTGGGTCTTCGGTAAGGTTGTAGGTAATATTCTTTTTGATGTGCCTAACGCCGGTAACTTTGAGTACGCCGCTGTTAATGCCGTCAATTTTCACGCCAAGCTTCTTCAGGAAGAAACAGACGTCCTGAATCATGTAGTCGGCGCTGGCGCTCTGGATGGTGGTGGTTTCCTCGAAACGGGCGGCAGCGAACAGGGCGTTCTCTGTAACGGTGTTGCCTTGTTCGTACAAAATTACGCGTTCCGGGTGTTTGCGCTGGACGTTTACCTGGTAATGGCCCTTGGTGGCAACAATGCCAACGCCAAACTCTTCCAGGGTGAAGAGGTGCGGTTCAACAGTGCGGGTGCCCAGTTTACAGCCGCCGGCGTACGGGATTTGGAATTCTTTGTAGTCGTGCAGCAGCGGCCCGATCATCATAAGTACGGAGCGGGTGCGGCGCGCAGCAGCAGCGTCCAGGTCTTCCAGCTTTAGCTTGGCCGGGCGGCGGATTTCAACATCGTTACCAATCCATTTTACCTTTACACCAATGCTTTGTAACACCTCTATAATACGAAAAACTTCCTCAATTTTTGGGAAATTGTGGAAGCGGGTGACGCCGTAGTTGAGCAGGCTGGCGCATAACAGGCCGACAGCGGCGTTTTTGCTCGTTTTAAGCGTGATGTCGCCGGAAAGCTCGTGGCCGCCTTCTATACGCAGGTTCACGGCTTGGCCGTTCAGGCTGATGAGCTGTTTGTTTAACACATCGCTAATGCGCCCCAGCGTTTCGATGCTGAGGTTCTGTTTGCCGTGCTCAATACGGTTGACGGCGGATTGTGATGTGTTCAGGCGTTTGGCGAACTCGGCTTGCGTAAGCCCGCGTTCTTGCCTGATTTGTGCTATTAAATTACCAATTTGAGTGCTTGCATGTTCCATAGTGCATTAAACATACCACATATGATATACCTGTACAACCATTCCGGTTATGAAAGAGAGATTACATTCAGCTTATTTACAGTTTACCACTTTTAGCGCCACTTGCTACAATGTGTACATGATTTAGCTGGCGGCGCAATACTGGTTTAGAAATATAACTGAGGGGAACACCCATGAATGACAAAGAAATTGAAGAATTGATTGCCGCCGAAACTAAGCGCCAAGCCGAGGGGCTCGAGATGATCCCGAGCGAAAACCACACTTCCGGCGACGTGCTAAAGGCGCTGGGCTCGCGCCTAACCGACAAATACTCTGAGGGCTACCCAGGGAGGCGCTACTACGGCGGCTGCGAAGTGGTAGACAAAGTAGAGAATTTAGCCCGCGACCGCGCCAAGGCACTGTTTGGCGTCAGCCACGCCAATGTGCAGCCGTACTCCGGTTCGCCCGCTAACATGGCGGTATACTACGCTTTGGCAAACCCTGGCGACACGGTTATGGGGTTAAGTTTGTACTTTGGCGGCCACATGACACATGGCCTCAAGGTAAACTTCTCTGGCAAATGGTTTAACAGCGTGCAGTACAACACTGGTAAAGATGGCTACCTAGACTACGACGCCATGGCCGCACTCGTAAAAGAGCACAAGCCAAAGCTTATTTTTGTGGGCGCCACCGCCTATCCGCGCATTTTCGACTGGCAGCGGCTGCGTGATATTGCTGATTTGTGCGGCGCCTACCTGGTGGCCGACATTTCGCACATTGCAGGTTTAGTAGTTGGCGGCGTGCACCCCAGCCCTGTTGGCATCGCCGATATTATAACCACCACCACGCATAAAACGCTGCGCGGCCCGCGCGGCGCCATGATTTTGTGTAATGGCAACCCCTCAACGCCTACCAAAGCCGTAGAGCTGTCCCGTGAAAACCTGCCCACACTTATCGACCGTGCCATTATCCCCGGCCTGCAAGGCGGCCCGCACAACCACCAAACAGCGGCTATTGCCGTGGCGCTGCGCGAGGCCTCCCAGCCCGAATTTAAAGACTACGCTGCCCAAATTGTAAAAAACGCCCAAACCCTGGCCGGCAAACTTATGGAAAAAGGCTACGACCTGGTAACCGGCGGCACCGACAACCACCTGTTACTTGTAGACCTGACCAACAAGGGGATTATTGGCGCTGATGCCGAAAAGGCCTTGGGCAAAGCCGGCGTTACGGTAAACAAAAATACCGTGCCCTTTGACCCGCGCCCGCCGTTTAGCCCCAGTGGTATCCGTTTAGGCACCCCAGCGCTCACCACGCGCGGCCTGAAAGAAGCCGAAATGGAACAGGTTGCCGAGTGGATCGACCGTGCCCTTAGCGCAAATGGCCAAGACGCTAAGCTCGATGCTATCCGCCAGGAAATTCTGGCGTTTGCCAAAGAGTATCCGCTGCCGGCATAGCCTGGGCCCCGCCCGGACACAAAAACACCGCCTTACTCGTAAGTAACGGCGGTGTTTTTTGCGTAGCCTATGTAACTTTACAGTTTGCGGAGGCCAGCCAGAACGCGCTCCATAGTATCGTAGCTGTTGTCGGAGCCGTTACGCCCGCCGTTACCCTTCGCTAGCAGTTCGCTTTCCTGGTGGGCAAGAAGCGTTACGCGGCCTTTAACCTCACCGAGGCGTTCAGGGGGGATTTCTCCCTTTTCCAGCATTTTTTCCAGAGATGCCCGTTCGGTATTTATTGTTGTCATGCGCTCGTTGAACTCAGCGGGGCTCATTGGTTTTTGTGCAGCAAAAGCGGCTGTCACCCCTTCGGGAATTTCTACGTCAGCCATTACGGATACATAGCGGTCGGCAGCCTCGGCCTCTGTTTGGGGGATTGTTGCAGCGGGTTTGCGTACCGGCATCATCCAGCTGCCTTTGGCGCCATCATTGCCGGTAGGCTGGTTTGCCCAGCGGATAGCCTGGGTCTTTTCACCGTGAATTGGCGGCATGCCCGGCGATGTGGGTGCTTGCGGGAAGGCGCCGCTTTCATTAAGAAGGGCAGCGAATGCATCTGGGGACAGAATTTCGCCGCTTGCAGCAGCTTTGACCGCAGCAGCTTCAGCAGGGCTTAACGGCCTTTCTTCTGCTTTTGCGGCGTGCACGCTTGCGGTCCCGATGGCGGGTGCAACCGCTTGGCGGACAGGGACTGCTTCAGGGGCGGCTGCTTCAGCTTGTGCTGCTGGCAGGGCGCGAGTAGTGCGGGGTTCTTCAAAGAAAGCGGGGCCTGGTTCTGTAACGGCGGTTTCCGGCGGCACGTCGATGGTAGATCCCGGGGCGGCAACCAATGCACGGGGAACAAGGCCTCTGGCGACGTGTTGCGCGCCTTGCAGGGCGGGCAATTCAGTACTGTCGGCCCGAAGCACCTCAGCGACCGCTGTTTGGGCAGCGGCAATCAGGGCATCGCCATCTTTTTCCATGGCGGCAATAGCTCTCCCACGTTCAATTTCGGCTATTGTTTGCGGTTCGCCCTGGCCATATATGAAACGGGTGCGGTACATGAGCCGGTCATCGGCCATGCGCAGGGCGCGTTCGGAATTGGCTTCGTCGTTACGAGGTAAATAGGGGTTGAAGACGCCATGCGGCCGCCATAGGTCGCGGCCGGGGATTTGGGCGAGTGCACCTCGTGTGTCTACAGGGGTAAGTTCGGTGGAGGTTAGCGGCTGGGTATGGACACCGCCATCGGCGCCTGGTATAACAACCACATTCTCGCCGGTGGCTGATCCAGAAATAAAAGCCTCAGCTATCGCATCTGGTGTGCGCGCTATAAGGCCTTCTCCTGGTAGTAGTGCGTCGATTTGGTGCTGTCGCATGCGGCTCGCTAATTAAAAAGTCCTTGGTGTTTATGTGCCCGGACTAGTAAGCAGCACCTAGTGTACCCTAGGCTACCAGAGGTGTCAATGATGTTTCCCAACTATTATCGGAACATTAAATTGTGGAGCCGTTCAGCTAGGCGAGCGGCAATAGCTCAGGCTCTTGCTCCAGCGTGATGTAGAATTTGGCGGCCACTGCGTCGATTATCTTTTTCTTAAAGGCCAGTAGCTGCGCGGTGCTGGTCGCATGCTCGTTCACTAGAATCAGGGCCTGCATTGGCCAGGTTGCCATGCCGGTTTCGGCGTCGTGTACGCCTTTAAAACCAACCTGCTCTACCAGCCACGCGGCCGGAATTTTTACTCGGCCGTCGTCGGTGGGCCAATGTGGGACGGCGCCGTAGTCTGCTTGCAGCTGCACCAGCGTAGACTCGTCCACAATTGGGTTTGCGAAGAATGAGCCATTGTTGGCAACCTGCGCCGGGTCGGGCAGTTTGGCGCGGCGGATAGCAATAACAGCGTCGCGCACAATTTGCGGCGTGTATTCATGGATGTTGTGCTCGTCGAAATACCCTTGCAGCGCGGGGTAAAACGGCGGCACTGGCTTTTGGCGCATTAGGTGGAAGGTAAGGCCGGTGATGAAAAAGCGGCCACGGTCGGTGGTATTGAAACGGCTGGAGCGGTAGCCAAAGGCGCAGTCTATGTTTTGCAGGTTGACCAGTTGCCTGGCCTGCAAGTCGTAGGCTTCTACGCTCACTAGGGTTTGAGAAATTTCCTGGCCGTACGCGCCAACGTTTTGCACCGGAGTTGCGCCAGCCGTACCCGGCACCAAGCTCAGCCCCTCGATACCGGTCAGCCCGGCGGCAACGCTGCGCGCCACCACTTCGTCCCAGTTCTCGCCAGCGCCAATGTGCAGGTACACATTTTCGGCGTCTTCGTCCTGCTGCTCAAACCCCTTAATTTGGTTGATGATGAGCAGGCCACCAAACCCTTCGTCGCGCCACACAATGTTGCTGCCATCGCCAATAATGATGACCGGCACATTGTGCTCGTCGGCCCAGGCAATGGCCTGTTGCAGCTCGCTGCGGTCGTGCACGTCTACGGCATATGCCGCCGTACCCCCAAGGCGCATAGTGGAATGTTTTGCGAGTGGTTCGTTCTGCCGGATGTCCATGCCAGCATTATACAGCGCTTGGCAATCTTGCGCTCATAACAGATTGGCGGTAGTATAGGGAGGTTATGAGTGACGACACACAATCACTACCATTTAAGACGCTCGGCGAAAAACTGAAGATTATCCGCCAGAAATTGCACGAAAGCGTGGCTGAAGTTTCTGGTGCTGTTGAAATTGACGAGCAGCAACTTTCCCGTATTGAACTTGGCCAGGAGCGCCCCACCGAAGACATTTTACTTCTGTTAATTAACCACTTCGGCATGCAGGACGACGACGCCGCCAAACTGTGGCAGCTGGCAGGGTACGACCAACCGCACAACCACGACCACGAGCACAACAACAATGACCCGCAAAACCGCGCCATGGTTATGATTATGGCCGTTGACCCGCGCATAATGTACAGCGACGGCGTGCAGGTGGTTGCTAACAATGTTGGCGTTACACTGCACTTTTCCCAGGGCTCCGGCACGCCGCAGCCGCTTACAACGGCGCGCATTGGCATGAGCCGCGAACAAGCATACGGCCTGCTGCATACCCTGCAAAACACGCTCGAGCAATCCAAGCCACGGCAGCTGCCATCTTCGCAGAACAGCCAGAATAAAAACCAGAACCAAACCAAAAAGCCCAACCAAAACGACAAAAACTAATCTGTCGCGGTTTGCGGTATCAGGGGTGGTATAATAAGGCGTCGCCCGGCTATTATGCCTGGGGATGTACGCGCGCGTAGCTCAGCTGGATAGAGCGTTGGTTTCCGGTACCAAAGGTCGGGGGTTCGAATCCCTTCGCGCGTACCAATCTGTTTTTCGGGGCGTCAGTTTTGGCGCTTCTTTTTATACTCAGTGAAATAGTAGTAGGCGGCCGTAAAAACAGTCAGCACAATAAAAAACAGCTGCCACTGGTTTTTGGCGCGCGGCGGCCACGGGAGATGCCAGCTTAGCTTGGTTTCGGGAATGGTTTTGTTGTGCCACATGTCGTTCAGCATATAGGCCCAAAACCCCATAAGCAGCAGCGCAATTACAATTGACAGGAATGTAAACATGCTGCCATTATACGCCGCCTTCCCTGTGTATTGCGCCATTTGCTACTATTAAATTATGAAGCAGTTTTTAAAACAGAACTCGTTATCTATCGTCCTTTTTGGGTTTTTCTTTGTGTTTTTGCTAGCACTGTCGGTGACCGGGTATTTGCACGAAAATGAAGAGATGGCGGCGCATGCCCAACCCGCTGTAACATATGTGGAATACATAACCAGCGGCGGCTTTGTAGAGGCAGTGTTCGAAAACTGGGAAAGCGAATTTTTGCAGATGGG
>DATIIE010000023.1:0-3571 GCA_035479955.1 Saccharimonadales bacterium (SeqCode) | reverse complement strand
GGATATAGCAAGCCGCAGATAATTATTATATAATAAGGTAATATGACTTTTACTGGCGGTGAGCAGCCCAGCGCCCGGCCGCCCCAATTCCCATTCGAGCAGGCCTACCGCGACATACCTAACTTGGCTGAAACCATGCATTTCAACGGCCGCGTGTACGATATCCTGGGCCAGATGGCGACCACCCAGGCCGCGCAGCACGGCACTGAACATTTTTGGCAGCCGGCGCGCTTAGTGCGGGCAGTTGTAGACAGTAAAGTTGGCGGGTATGAGCGGGTAGGCCTGCTGCGGGCAGTAACAGAGTATGCCGCAAACGCGTACACTGCCGCGCCGACTAGCAGCCAGTATAGTGATGTTGTGTCCCGGCTGGCCGACCATGGCTTGCTCGGCAAATGGGTAGAGCAAACATACGACCCCACTACTTTGGAAGCGCAATTGCCCATGCGCGCCGCAGCCGCAGCTGAGCGTTTGCACGCCCACATCGGCAGCCGCAGCTTGCTGGTGTTGCCGTTGTGCCACGGCGGCTTACTGCCGGCTATCGAGGGCACCGCCTACTACAGCCGCATGGCTGGGCGCGACGCAAGCATGTACCCCATCCGCTACTCGCGCACCAAATCATTCGACCGTAAACCAAAAGTCCGCCCCGAAGAACTGGATTATTTACGGGACGCCGCCGAAAACCGTACCGTTGTTGTATACGATGACGATACAGGCACTGGCCGCACGGTTGGCCGCACGCTGAGCTATTTGGCCGAAAAGGGCGTGCAGGGCGATGGCTTAGTCGGCATTGTTAATTATGACCGCCGTTCAGCGCGCCGCCGCAGCAAACAGGGCAACTGGTTCGAGAGCTTTTAGAATTTTCTAGGCGAGTAGTTCGTCGCGCAGTTCAGGGAATGTATCTGTCTGCATATCTTTCAGGCAGAAGTGGCCGTACTGCGGGAATTCACGGTAACTAACACCGGTAATAGTGCTGCGGATGGTGCCGGCACTTTCATGTATGGCCGGCCGGTCTTTGCCGCCTACAAAGATTACCATGCCCTTGGTGCGGCTGGCGGCGGTGGGGTCCATTGTGAAGGCGAAGAAATCCCGGCTGTCCCAATCCAGGCCCAGCGACGGCGCTACTAACACCACTTTGCCAACGCGTACCTCTGGGTGTTCGCTGAGCCAACGCACTAAAAATCCACCGCCGCAACTGTGGCCCACAAGCAATGTTTCGGGCGTTATTTCGTAGCGTTCAAATTCGTGGCACCATGTGCTATATTCTGGCAGCCAGGCGTTTGGGATTTCAGGCGTGTGCGCAGCAACATCCCTAATAAGCAGTTCTTTTTGCAGCCATGGCAGCCAATGAGAGTTGCTGGCCGATGGCAGGCTGGCGCTGTAATATTCGTCTTTGCCGGGTTTGCCGTGCAGTATGATCGCATTCTTCATGCTCTTATAGTAGCAGGCATTTGTCGGAGCCACGCATCTCCCGGTATACTTAATGCTAATGACAAACGCGTACATGACACAACCAGGGGATAGCCATGCACGGTGATGCCTTCATGCAGTTGAGCGTAGTGATTGTAATTGCCGCCGCAGTGTCGCTTATTATGCGGATGCTGCGCCAGCCGCTGATTATCGGCTACATTATTACAGGCATTCTGGTGGGCCCGTCGCTGCTGGGCGCTATTTCCGACCACACCTCATTTAACGTATTCAGCGACATTGGCATCGCGCTGCTTTTGTTTATAGTTGGCCTGGAGCTGAACACTGCTGTCATCCGCCAGCTGGGCAAGGCCGTGCTGGTAACGGCCAGTGGCTTGCTTGCGGTTATGGTGTCCCTGGGTTTTGGCGCGGCCACACTGCTGGGCTTCAATACTACTGAATCGCTGCTTGTTGGCCTGGCGCTGTTCTTCAGCAGCACCATTATTATCGCCAAGGTGCTCAGCGACAAGCGCGAGATGTCGCGCCTGCACGGCCAAATCGCCATCGGCATTATTTTGCTTGACGACGTAGTAGCTACGCTGGCGCTGCTGTTTGTGGCAGCAGGCAATGGCGGCTCAATGGGCGTGGGCGAAATTAGCGGTTTAGCCCTGAAGGGCGGCGGCCTGCTGGTTGTGTTCAGCCTTATTAGCGCGTACATTTTGCCGCGCCTTACCAAGTTTATGGCCAGTTCGCAGGAGCTGCTGTTTTTGTTCTCGCTGGCCTGGGGCTTTGGCGTTGCAACACTGGTGCACAAAGCTGGTTTTTCTATCGAGATCGGCGCACTGTTCGCTGGTGTAATGCTGGCGCACCTGACATATGTAGCTGAAATTGGCGCCCGCCTCAAGCAATTGCGCAACTTCTTTGTCGTACTGTTTTTTGTGGTGTTGGGCGAGGGGCTCAGCATTTCCCACTTGGGCTCAGCCGTGGTGCCAGCCCTGGTGTTCTCGGCAATTGTTATTGTCGCTAAGCCCATTGCTGTTATGACTTCGCTGGGCGTGCTGGGATACACCAAGCGCACGGGCTTCAAGGCGGCAATCAACCTGTCGCAAATTAGTGAGTTCTCTATTATTCTGGTGGTGCTGGCGCACAGCTCCGGGCTGGTTGGCAGCCAGCTGGCAGCAGTTATCACGCTGGTGGCGCTCATCACTATTGCTACTTCAACGTACCTTATGCAGTACGACAATGCGCTGTATGCGAAGCTGGAGCGCCTGCTGACTATATTTGAGCGTAAAGACACCAAAGAGCGTGAGTCGCGCCACAAAACGTACCCGCTCATTTTGTTTGGCTATAAAAAAGGCGGCCACGAATTTGTAAAAACATTCCGGGCCATGGAAAAGTCGTTTATGGTGGTAGACTACAACCCCGACGTTATTGAGCTGCTGGACCGCCAGCAAATCCCGTGCCTGTACGGCGACGCCACCGATGTCGAGCTGTTAAACGAGCTGCACATCCATACCGCCAAACTGGCCGTAAGCACCATTACCGACTTCAACACCAACCAGATTCTGGTGCGCTACATCGCCCAGCATAACCAGGACGCTGTTATTATTTGCCATGCCGACGACCACAACCAGGCTGCTGAGCTATACGGCCTTGGCGCAACGTATGTAATGTTGCCGCATTATATTGGCAGTGAGCGCATGAGCCAGTTTATCCATAGGCGCGGCCTGGACAAAAAAGATTTTGAGCAGTACCGCGAGCGCCACTTACTGGCTATCGGCAAGATTGGGATCGGCCTGCCCTAGCCGCTGCAGCATCATATCGGTCATTTGTTTGATGACCTCGAGTTGCTTGCTGGGCGGCAACGCGCTTTCTGGAAAATGGTCGGGCGCACCTTGCTTGTCAATTGTGTACTGCATCCAGCTCAGCTGCAAATATATGCCAGAAAGCTGTGACCGGGCGCTGGCCTTTTGGCGGCGGAACCCAACAATGTCCTGCATGAGGTCGCGGCCGCCCTTGCCGCCGGCAACCGCAGCCTTAGCCAGGAGGACGCCGGCGCTAATGCTGATATCTACCATGCCGCCAAATGCCTTGCTGGCTGTTTTGCCTACAATTTCTGGCAGGAGTTCGGGAAGGCGCCGTTTGGGGTCGTTTTTTACTTGCTGCC
>DATIIE010000022.1:0-8887 GCA_035479955.1 Saccharimonadales bacterium (SeqCode) | reverse complement strand
TGGATAGCCAGTACCGCGAGGGCAACCGCGGCCAGGACTGGCTAAAAGTTAAGACACACCTGCGCCAAGAGGTAGTAATTGGCGGCTACACCGAACCGCGCGGCGGGCGCAAATATTTAGGCTCGCTGCTAGTGGGCGTGTATGAAAACGGCGACTTTGTATACACTGGCCATTCCGGCGGCGGCATTCCCGATGAACAGCGCAAACAGCTCCAGGCCAAACTGGCCAAACTGGAACGCAAAACGTCGCCGTTCCTGCATGAGCCCAAGCCTAACGCGCCCGTGCATTGGGTTCGCCCAGAACTAGTATGTGAAATGAGCTTCAGCGAATGGACCAGCGACGGTTCCATGCGCCACCCGCAATATGAAGGCCTGCGCGCCGACAAGAAACCTGAAAATGTGCACAGAGAACGCCCAGCAGCAGTAAAACAACGGGGTGGCGTCATTTATAATTCAACACGCGCAGTTCACGAGCATGATGAATTAAAAATGTCGACAGGACCCCTTCCAATTAAGGGCAACGGTGATCTGCCCTTCGAATTCACCCACGAAGGCAAAATCTTCTTCCCCCGCCACAAATACACCAAAAACGACCTGCGCACGTATTACGAATCCGCAGCCGAATACATCCTGCCTTACTTGCAAGACCGGCCCTGCTCCATGAACCGCATGCCGCACGGCATAAATGGCGAAAGTTTCTACCAAAAAAATAACGAGCACTTGCCGGACTGGGTGCCGCACGCCGATATTTTCTCGGAATCCAACAACGCAAACCTGCGCTGGATTGTGGGCAATGGCCTGGACACGCTCCTATATATGGTGCAGCTGGGCTGTGTGGAAATTAACCCCTGGAACTCGCGCGTGGGCCACCTGGAAAAACCGGATTGGATTGTGATCGATTTAGACCCCGAAGGCATTGGCTTTGAAAAAGTAATAGCGGTTGCGCGCACGGTAAAAGAAGTGTGCGACGAATGGGAAGTGCCCACCTATCCTAAAACGTCAGGCAAAACCGGTATCCACATCTACATCCCCATGCACGCCAAATACACCTATGAGCAGGGCAAGAACCTGGCGCACCTTATCGCCCTCGAAGTTAACAAGCGGCAGCCCGCAATAACCAGCGTGGAGCGTATGCCAGAAAAAAGGAAACGTAAAATTTACCTGGACTTCTTACAGAACCGCGAAGGCCAAACATTAGCCGCGCCATATTCGGTGCGCCCCACGCCAGACGCCACGGTTTCCATGCCGCTGCACTGGGACGAAGTGCGCTCCGGGCTTGCGCCAACCGATTTCACCATTGCAAACGCCCTGCAGCGCCTCAAAAAAACCGGAGATTTGTGGCAGCCCGCGCTCGCTAAGGGCATCGACCTGGCAGCTGTACTGAAAAAAGTCGAAAAATAAGCGTAAATATTGTAAAATAGGCTAACTAGCGTATGGTTCAAATTGATTATTCCACCCCTAATGCCCAGCCCCAAACAGATAGCCCGCACGGACTGTCTCTGTCTTCATATTTCCCGGCGGGCACCCATTACTTTTACGGTTATCCCGCGGGCGACGATTCCGGATTCTTTAATAACGTACCTGCGTATATGGAGGAGCTGGTAGCAGCGCGCGCCTTTTGTTGCGCCGGCCCAACGGTAAATGTCGTATGTTTTGCCGCCGCAGCTGCACCGAAATTGCCAACAGCGCTGCTGGATACCTTGGGCCTGCCCTACCTGTCGCAGCGCCAATTGTGTGTGTTGCCCGCAGACATTACCGCGGCAATAAGCGGCAAGGCGCGCAACACCGCCATAAAAGAAGCATTGCTGCACGAGCTGCCGCCGGCCTCCCTTGTTATGGCGCAGCCATACACCGATGCCGCGCTAGCGCCGCTATTCCAGATCCCGCCCACGCTCACTAACTGGCTGAACGACAAAGCCAACTTGCCACACATTATCCCGCCAACATATTTACCAACGCGGTTAGCCGCATTTGCAAGCGGCGCTGCGTTCGCAGAACAGGCCGCGCAGCTGGCTTTGCCCTGCGTGGTAAAAGTGTCTTCTTCCAGCTCTGGCGACGGCGTATATCTCTGCCACACTCCCGAAGATTTACAGCAGGCAGCCCGCGCCGTAGCGCCTCTTTCTGGCGGCGTTACCGCCGAGCAATTCATTTCTGCCAAACATAACTACGCGGTGCATTTTGGCATTCCGCACGACCCTAGCCAGCCCGCGGCGATTCTTGGCGTGAACGAGCAGCTTACGACCCCAGAGGGCAGCTTCGTGGGCGGCATCATTAGCGGCAGCGGTGTCCCTGAAAAACTTGCCTACATCGCCCAGCTGCTGCAAGAAACAATTTTGCCAAACATCCGCCAGCTTGGCTGGTATGGCATTGCCGGCATCGATGTTTTAGAAGACGAAACCGGGAATTTTTACTTCATAGACGGCAATTTCCGCATGACCGGCATGAGCGCCTACCATTTGTTGTGCTCACAAGGGGCCTTACAGGCGCCGCTGGTTAGTTTCCACGCCCGCTTTACCGGCAGCCGCAGCGAGCTGGAGGCCGCGCTTGCGCCGCTCACTAACACGCACAGCGCCCGGCGCATCGCCACCCTTATTGCGCTCAGCCAGCATAACGGCACGTGGCATGTAAACGGCGCTATTATGTTCGCCAACCAGGAAGAGCTGCAGCAGCGCGCCCAGGCCCTGCTGCACGCCGGCCTGCGTTCCGAGGCCCTCGAACTGGTACGCTAAGCACGCTTCGCCCCGCGGCAAAAAATGCTATAGTTACAGAATGCACCTCCTGCGAACGTATTACAGGTTAACAAAGCCGGGTATTATTTACGGCAACTCGCTGAACATCATAGCCGGATTCCTGCTGGCCAGCGGCATTGTGCGGCATTTTGATTTTTGGCTGCTGGTGGCCACGCTTGTTGGCTCAGCCTTTGTGATTGGCGCGGGCTGCGTATACAACAACTACATCGACCGCGACATAGACACTAAAATGGCGCGCACTAAAAAGCGCGGGCTGGCCACACATAGCATTCCGGTGGCAGCTGCCTTGGCATTTGGCACGGTACTGCTGACAGCCGGCTTTGCCACATTGGCGCTTTGGACTAATACGCTTACCGTAGTGGTAGGTGTTACCGGTTTTCTGTTTTATGTGGTGATGTACAGCATTTTTAAACGGACATCGGTGTACGGCACGCTTGTGGGCAGTGTTTCCGGCGCCATTCCGCCAGTAGCGGGCTACACCGCAGTCACCAACAGCTTGGACAGCGGCGCGTGGATCTTATTCGTTATTTTGGTCGCCTGGCAAATGCCGCACTTCTACGCCATTGCCATGTACCGCTTCCACGATTACAAAAACGCCGGCTTGCCAGTGTGGCCGGTGAAAAAAGGTATGCACAGCACCAAGGTGCAGATCGCCATATGGATAGCCTTGTTCACCATTGCAGCAGCACTCATGACACTTCAGGGCTACACCGGCGACATCTATCTGGTTGGCGTGCTTATTTTGGGAGCGCTGTGGTTCAAAAAGGCGCTGCAAGGTTTTCGCGCCGAAGATGACGCTAAATGGGCGCGCGGCATGTTCTTCTTTTCACTCGTAGTTACAGTAGGCATAGATGCGCTGCTGGCGGTTGGTGCGCTGCTGCCATAAATAGGCTATACTACCTATATGATGGTTATCTTACACGTTATTATCGCACTTGTAAGCGTTGGGTACGCAACTATGTTGCTAGTGTCACCCGCTAAAGCCAGTTTTGGCGCGCATTACGCCCTTATTAGCCTTACTGTTGCCAGCGGCACGTATTTAATCGTAGGCAGCCCCGCACACATGCTGGAAACGTGTACAATGGGCCTGCTGTACTTGGGCTTTGTAGCTGTCGCCACAAAAGTAGCATACACAAAACTTGCGGCACAAAAAGCGCACCGCAAGCTTAATTAGTTATTTTAGGTTACGCTTGCTGAAATTCGCGGGCGTCGGTTTTATCTGCAGTCACGTCCAGACATACCTTCACCAGGTAGTCGGAGAGCTGGTCACGCAGATATTCTACTGGCTCACCCATGTGTATAGGGTGCAGGCCAACCAGGCTGTCTACTTCAAATAGTTTCCAGCCATCGGGGGTCAGGCCCATGTCGATAGAGTAGTAACGCAGGGCATCTGCGAACAGTTCGTCGATCTGGTGGGCTATTTTTGCTGCATCAGCAGGAATGCGCGACACGTCCAGGAATTCCATACGGCCACCCTTAGAGGTGTTGGCCCGGTCTTCGCCGTCTTTGGGGATGCGCAGGTAGCAGCCGATGAGTTCGCCGCCGCACATAATCATGCGGAAGTCGTGCTTGCCAGGGGTAATGCCGGGGATGCCGCCAGAGGTGTCAATGTAGGTTTGCGCCAGCACCGGGAATACGGCGTCGCTTACCTGGGCGTCAACTTCTTCGGGTTCACCAATGTACACTTCGGTGCCGCCAAAACCGGCCGGCTCTTTTACGACTACTTTGGCGCTGGTGATTTGCTCGAAGGCCTTGTGCAGTTCATCGCGGTTGGCGCAAATGACAGAAAAGGGCTGGAACTGTGGGAAATGCTTATAAATTTCGATTTTGCTGGAGCCCACCTTGTGCATAGAGGGTGAGTTCACCATTGGCACGTCGCGGGCGGGAAACTCGCCGCGGTCAAATACTAAGTCGGCAACAATGTTTTCAGCTTTTACCAGGTCGCTTGGGGCACCGTCTTTTTCTTCAAGGGTGAAGGCTTCGGCAAACGTGCCATTGCCAACATACGAGCCTTCAGCAGCAAAATAAGCGTCTACGCCACGCTGTTGCAGGCCGCGCAGCTGGTCGCGGTAGGCTTCCCAATAATAGTCGTACTCAAAGGGGTCCTGGCCCAACTCCAGTGACTTACAATAGATTACGATTGTTTTGATGCGATTCATGCTGGCCGCCCACCTTAGCGGCGCTTAATTTAAAAAACACCTGCAAGAGGTGCTGCACACTTTTATTGCGTATTAGTTTTAGCAAAAAACGCAGAAATAATCAAGAGCATTTTTCATTGTAGGAGTGCTTGTAACAGAGGTAACACTTGTTTTGTAAAGTATTAAAAAGCCCTCTGGCACGGCTCAGACTATGCCCACCCGCAGATAGTCTGAGCGCATGCCAGACCAGTTTAAGTGGGCCTTGGTTGCAATGGTTGCTTCAGTGGCCGGTAATTTGGAAAGAAGAGGAGTTTTCGGTTCCGAGACCCAGGAAAAGTGCGTAAGCAACCATCACGGTCCACCTTGCATAATTATTAAACGTAATTATTAAATAAATACTAACTGCGCGATAAAAAATACATTTTAGCAACCAAAGAAATTTTCACAGTTTCATTCCGCTTTTGGTATTAAAATTTAATGACAAGTTAATCACGGCACTGCTACGATAGATAAGCTAGGGGATACTTTGCCATGAAGCTACTGTTAATTGAAGATAATAAACCACTTGCCGACAGCCTAAAAAAACAACTTGGAAAGACCTTTATTATTGATGTCTGCCACACTGGCGAAGAGGGGCTGCACCACGCCCTGAACGGCAGCTACGACGTTATCATCCTCGACCTTGGCCTGCCCGACAAAAGCGGCCACGACGTATGCCGCGCCATCCGCGCCAATGCCGTCAGCACCCCCATCCTCATTCTTACCGGCGTCGATGACATCGAAAGCCGCGTTGCGCTCCTAGACGACGGCGCCGACGATTACCTCACCAAGCCATTCAACATCGCCGAACTGCGTGCGCGCCTTGGCGCCCTGCTGCGCCGCCCCACGGCTACCTACACAGCCAGCATCCTCACCATCCACGACCTGGTTATCGACCCTGCCCGCCGCTCTGTTGCGCGCGCCGGCAAACCTATCACCTTGCGCCGCAAAGAATTCGACATTTTAGAGTACCTGGTGCGCAACCAGGGCCGGCCCGTTACCCGCGCCATGATTTTAGACCACGCCTGGGACGGCAGTAAAGATGCCTGGAACAACACTGTTGACGTCCACATTAAGCACTTACGCGACAAAATCGACCGTCCGTTCGCGACGCCGCTCATCCAAACGGCATATGGCATCGGCTACATGGTAGACACTGCGAACGTAACCAAAGGAGGAAGGAGACAGACGGTATGAGCGATACAATCACCAGCATTCTAACCGATGCCAGCACCCGGAGCCAAACCAACGTCGAGCAGAAATTGTTCGCCGGTGGTGCAACAACCTACGGCGCGTGGTTTAATTAGTGTAGAATGAGCCGCTTTTATAAACGTTTTATAGAGCCGCGGCAACGCAGCGAAGATGTGCGCAACCGTGAGCTGGTACTCAATGTTTTGCTTGCCGGCACGGTTGCGCTCTTTGCGTTAGCATTTGCGCTGTTACTTGTCAGTTTGGCGGCGCACAACAGTTTTGTTTTGACCCGCACTATTGTAACTGGTATAGGGCTGCTGGCGGCCGTTGCTGCGTACAGGCTTTCGCGTTCCGGCAAATTTACAACTGCCGCGTTTCTTTTGATAGGCCTGTACATGGCAATTGCCACTGGGGCGGCGTACCGATGGGGTGTTACTGTACCCACCGGCCTTTTGTTATTTGGGCTGGTGTTAGTGCTTTCCGGCATTGTGCTGGGGGCAAAATCTATTCCGTACGCCATGGGGTGCGTGGTGCTTATTATTGTTATTGTACGCACGCTTCAGGTGGATAACACCGTGCACCCCGACTTCTCAGCCTGGGCGCAGCAGCCGCTCAACTGGGGTACTGTTATTGGCTGCATTATGATCTTTGGTATTTTAGCGACAGTGTCCTGGCTGTACACATCGCAAATGGAACGTTCGCTGCGCCGCGCCCGCCGTGCCGAAGCCGCCCTGCGCCGCCAGGCCCAAATGCTGGAGGTTACTGTTGAGCGCCGCACCCGCGAACTGCAAGACGCCCAGCTGGAAAAAGTACAGCAAATGTACCGTTTTGCAGAACTGGGGCAGCTCAGCACTGCACTGCTGCACGACCTGGCCAACCACCTCACCACGCTCAGCCTGGATATTGAAGGTTTAGAGGAGCAAAACCGCTCCCGCATGCTGCAGCGCGCCAAGCGCAGCATCCGTTACATCGACGACATGGTTGGCCGGGTGCGCGACCAGCTGCACGGCCGCGGCCAGATACGGGCATTTAACGTCACGGGCGAAATCCAGGAAATTGTCGATATAATGAAACACCGTGCCCAAGACGCTGGGGTGCGTTTGCAGTGGGAAGCGCCAGCCGACAAAAAAAGCCTGCGGGTGCGCGGTGAATCAGTGCGCTTCCGCCAGCTTATGGCCAACCTGGTATCCAACGCCATTGACGCATACACGCCGCAAACCGAAACCGGGCAAAAGCGCGACGTGCTTATCACTGCCGAGGCAGTGGGTTCGTCTGTATCTATTACCGTTAACGACTGGGGCCGCGGTATTCCGCCCGAGACCCGCGAAAAATTATTTGAACCGTTCTTCAGCACCAAAAAAACCGGCATGGGCATGGGGTTGTTCATTGCCAAGCAATTCACCGAAGATCACTTTGGTGGCAAGCTTGTCCTTAGCCCCAACATGAAACACACTGCGTTCCGCATAACCATTCCGCGGGAATAGCATGCACGGCCGCCCAAAAGATCGCGCTGCACAGGCGCGGGCTATTTCTTTTTTGCAGGCCAATCAGGCAGCAGACGGCGCCTTCGACACCTTTAATAGCACGGTGGCGCAGCCGTTCCAGGCACAAAATCCCTACCGCACTACATTTCTGCCAGCGCTTATCCTGCAGGCACTGGGGCATGTGGACGGCACCGAGCAGGTCCGCACCCGCCTGGCGGAGTGGCTATACGCCCAGCGCAGCCCGGAATGGAGTTTTAACTACTGGCCTGCGGCTGCCCGTGAACGCAGCGAAGTGGCATATCCAGACGACCTGGATGATACGTTCTGTGCACTCAGCGGCCTATGGCAACACGACCCGAAGTTAATTGGCCCCGAAGTTATGGGCAAAGCCGTGCGCATTTTGCTGGCTACCGAAACGGCTGTTGGCGGGCCGTACCGTACATGGCTTGTGCCGCCCAGCGCCGACAAAATCTGGCAGGATGTAGACCTTGCCGTGAACGCCAATGTAGCATTCTTTTTACGTCAGGTAGCACAGCCGCTGCCGAACCTGGACGCGCTTATGGAACAGGCAATTGCGGACAAAAAATTCAGCTCGCCCTACTACCCAAACGCATGGCCCATTATGTATTACATTGGCCGGGCGTACCGCGGCGCAAAAAGTGCGGCGCTGGTGCGCATAGTACACTCCCTCCAAACAGAGGAAGGCCACTGGGGCACGCCCCTGCATACCGCACTGGCGCTGCGCATTTTGCAGGAGCAAGGCAGTAGTGCGGACATATCTGCGGCTGTAGCTTTTCTGCTGCGTGCCCAGCAGCCCGATGGCTCATGGCCGGCCGAGCCATTTTGGCTTGAGGTAAAACAAACGTACAGCGGCTCGGCAGCGTTAAGCACGGCGTTCGTTCTGGAAGCGTTGGCGCACAGCAACACCGCGGTTAGTGCTGCTGCCAATGTGCCCGTGGCCAGCGGCCGCGCAACAGAAGCCAGCAGCCGCGAAGCGGCAATTTATAGTGCGGTACTAGCCAGCGCAACCACAGCGAACCAGCGGTTGCCAAAGGGGCTGCATGCAGCTGCAACTGCAACAGTGACCCGCATGGCGCGCAGCAGCACTAACCGCGAAATCGTACTGCTACCCTACTTTTTTGCCCGGTCGCAGGCCAGCGGCAAAACGCCGCTTGGATTGCTAAAAAACCTGGGCCTGGCAAATATGCATGGCTGGGCCGCCTACACTATTTACGACGACCTGCTTGACGCCAGCGGCGACATCCGCATGCTGCCGCTGGCCAATG
>DATIIE010000021.1:0-1781 GCA_035479955.1 Saccharimonadales bacterium (SeqCode) | reverse complement strand
CACTGGCAACCTACCACAGCGCCGTTATGTCGCACATAAGTAAGCGCCAGCAGGAAATATTGCTCGAATTACTGGACGAACTTAAGTAGTCTGCATCTTATCGTGGCGCGCTTGCCACTCGGCGGCCGCCTTGGGCATGTCCTGCCCCACGGCGAAAAGGAATATCACCGTGGTGCCTTTGCCCAGGAAGGCGAAACGCTTGCTTAATGTGGCCACTAGGCCATCCTCGCCGGCTTCTTTACGCACGCTTGCCAGATAGTTCTCGAACGAACCGTAATCTGCCGCAATCGCTTGCATCTCTTTGGCGTTAGCTATTATGGCCCGTAGCTTGGCCAGGTTGTGTATTACGTCGGGGTCGTTCATGAGCCGTTCTATGTCCGGCTCCAAATACCCAGCCACTTTGGCAACGTCAAAGCCGCCGTACGCTTTTACTATGCCCGGCCACTTCTTTTCCAGCACCCGCCAGTTCAGCCCGGCGGCAAAAATCACCCGGCTCATCCGCTCCAAATATTCATTGTCGTTCGCCGGCTTTTCTACTTTATGGTGCATGTGCCAATCAGGCATGTTAACTCCTTACATCCCGGCGACATCGAATGTTTCGTACACGTCGCAGCTGCCCGTGCCATCTGCTACTACCGGCACCATTTGGGCGGCCTTTACGGCGTCGTCCATGCTTTCTGCTTTTATAACACTGTAGCCGGTAACGGGGTTGCCGGTAACCGCACCTGCGGCACCATCTTTGGTAACGGCCGTTGAGTTCGAGGTTGGGTTGCCCATGTCCACCAAATTGTCACCTGCTTGCTTGGCCCATGCGTCCCAGGCAGCCATAACTGCTGCTTTTTGTTCGTCGGTCTCTGGCATGCCACCACCGTGGTACAGTAATAAATAACTTGCCATTGCAGGCCTCCTTCATTAGTTGCGCATCAATTCTACTCCCATTTACCGAAAACAACAGTTAGATTTCAGGGCGTATAATGGTAGTAGCCAATGTAAGGAGGGTATCCAGATCATGAAGAAGATTATAGTAATCGTAGTAATTATCCTGGCTCTAGGCGGTGGAGCATACGCCGTATTCCATAAATCATCAAAAACCACTCCAGCCTCTACGACTTCCACTAGCACAAGCCAGTCGGCCACCACGCAAACCAGCGCGGACGTCGTCCAAACCAAAACTGCCAGCAGCATTGGGCAATACCTGGCCGATAGCAACGGCATGGCGCTCTACACCTATGGCCTGGATAAAACAGGCGTTAGCAACTGCACGGGCAGCTGCCTAGCCAGCTGGCCTATTTACGATGCCAGCAACGCTCCAGCCACTTTGCCAACCAACGTAACGGTCATAACCCGCAGCGACGGCGGCAAACAATACGCCTACAAGGGCCTGCCACTTTACACCTTCAGCGGCGACAGCTCCGGCCAGGTAACCGGCGACGGCGTTTCCAGCTTCCACGTCGCCAAACCCTAACAACCTCAATCTTGCCCCCTGTCATTCCCGCGAAGGCGGGAATCCAGTCAAAGTGAATTCCTTATTGAGCCTGGATCCCAGCCTTCGCTGGGATGACGGAACTGGAGGTTTTGAGATCTAGGCAAGGGAACAAAGACATAAAAAAGTCCAATCTTGCGATTGGGCTTTTTTGGTGGAGCTGGTGGGTACTGCCCCCACGTCCGTCGGTTTAACAAGGTTAGTCTTCTACAGGCATAGTCCGTTCAATGTCTTAGGCAATTGGATTAGAGCGGACAAGAAACCAATTGCGGCAGTCCAAAGTCTTAGCGACCAATTA
>DATIIE010000020.1:0-10943 GCA_035479955.1 Saccharimonadales bacterium (SeqCode) | reverse complement strand
CGAACAGGCCAGGCCGTCCATTTTTACGTCTACAAAGTATTCCATGGGTTCGCCGGGCAGGAGTTTGCGGGTGCGCTCCATCCAGGCCTCAACTTCTTCGCGGCTGAATACGTCGTTTAGGCTAATCATGCGCGTGGCGTGGCGTATTTGCGTAAAGCCAGGTAATGGCTGGCCGGCAACGCGCTGGGTGGGGCTGTCGGGCGTAACAAGTTCAGGGTGTTCGGCTTCGATTTGGGCGAGCTCATGCTTGAGGCTGTCGGCTGCCTCTTCACTCATGGTGGATTCATCCAGCACGTGGTAGTGATAGCGGTAGTCGTTAATTAGCTCCCGGAGTTTGGCCGCTCGTTCGGCCGGCGACTGGCCCTTGGTCATAGCAGGGCCCTGTAAAGCGTGTACATATAGCTGTGCGCCACCACAATCAGCAGCGTTACTAGTGCCGCAAATATCCACGGCGCCGCAATGGTGGCAAACAGAATGAACGGCACCATAATAATTGCGCCTATCACCAGCAGTACAAATGGCAGGAAAATTACTTTACGCATAATGGACCAGCGGCGGTAGGCCACCAGGTCGCGGGCGGAACGCAGCGCGCCCATGGGCGTCATTTCTGGCAGCGTTACAATGTACAGCGCAAACGCCGAGGAGCATAACAGATACAGCGACAAAAAGCCAAGCCCTAAAAATACCAGCAAAAACAGGCTCTGCTCTATAAATGTCGTGGCGATGCCGTTGGCCATAACAATGCCATACAGCACCGCCCCCAAGGCAAACGGCAGCAGATGCATCAGCACAACCAGCAGCACAAAAAAGAATGGGATGAGCGGGTACATGCCGTAATAAAAAGCGTCTTTTATGCTGTTAATGACGCGCTTGGCGTAAATTTGCCGGAGCGACCAGATAATAGCCAGGGTCATGATAAGTGCCAGCAGGAACTGGTAGGCGCCGGCAGTAGGTGCGATGTTGGTGCCGCTGGCCCCAATGAGTGAAGTGTACAGCGTGATGCCATTGGCCACATTGTTTGCAGCGCCTTGGCCAAAGGCATCAAGCGAGCTTTTGGCGGTCTCAAGATTTGACGCTGCGCTTAAGCCCTGCACTAGCAGCAAGTTCAGCACCAGATAAATCAGGGCCAGCCCCAGCATAATCTTCCAGTTATCGCGGATAAGCCGGAGCGTGCGCAGCAGCAATTTAGGTGCGGTGGGGATAGGTTCGTGCGCCTCAGATTCCAGTTTCAGCGATACCGGGCCGTGCTTGGGGTCTGGCTTTTTAACCTTTTTGGCTTTGGGCTTTGGTGCGCTTAGGCGGGTAATAGTAGGAGTTTCTGCCATAGCCTTAATTTACGCGTGCGTGCCCATACTGCGCAAGCGCTTCACGCGCTCTTCAATAGGCGGGTGGGTGCTAAACAGATTGGCAATCCCCTTGCCCTTCAAAGGGTTGGCAAAAAACAAATGCGCGGTGCTGGTGTTTTGCTTGCGCAGCACGCTGCCGGTTTGGCCAATTTTTTCCAGGGCGCTAGCCAGGCCTTCGGGGTAGCGGGTGGTGAGCGCGCCAGTGGCGTCAGCCAGATATTCGCGGCGGCGTGACACTGCCAGCTGGATAAGCGTGGCGATAATGGGCGCCAGAATTGCGGCCACAATACCAATGATAATAAATGCCTGGTTGTTATTTTCGCGGTCGCTGCTGCGGAACCATGCCATGTGCAAAATAACATCGGCAATCACGCCAATAACAGCGGTGAGCGCAAATGCCAGCATGGACACACGAATGTCATAGTTCTTTACGTGGCCGAGTTCGTGCGCCAGCACGCCCTCAAGCTCTTTATCGTCCATCATGTCCATAAGGCCCTGGGTGACACACACGGCAGCGTGCTTAGGGTCGCGGCCGGTAGCAAAGGCGTTAGGCGCCGGGTCGTCCATAATGAACACGCGCGGCATGGGCAAACCATCTGTTATAGACAGGTTTTCGACAGTGCGCCACAAACGCGGGTTGTCGCGCTTTTGAATTTCGCGGGCGCCGTTCAGGGCCAGGCTCAGGCGACCACCGGCAAAGTATCCGAAAATGGCATATACAGTTGCGCCAATAAGCACGCCGTAGGTAATGGGCATGGAGCCGGCATACTTGCCGAAAATCCAGGCCATAGCGCCTGCGAAGGCGGCGAACACGAACAGCATGACCCAGCTGCGGCGCTTGTTTTGGGCTATCTCGCTATACATAATCTAAGTATCTCAAGCCAAGCTTGATTAAAACTTGACGTCTACAGGCTTTTCGGCAGCAGCGCGGGCAGTTTCATCCAGCTCAAAGAACTCTTTGTCCGTTTTGAAACCAAGCATGTTGGCAAAGGCGTTGGTTGGGAATGTTTTGCGCTTGGTGTTAAAGTCGCGCACAACACCGTTGTAGAAGCGGCGGGAAGCCATGATTTTATCTTCGGTGTCGGTAAGCTCAGTTTGCAGGCTCTGGAAGTTGTCGCTGGCGCGCAGCTGCGGGTAGTTTTCCGAAACAGCGAACAGGCTCTTCAGCGTTTGCTCGAACATGTTATCGGCTTTGGCAGTTTCAGCCGGGCCGTTGGCGTTCATAACCGCGGAGCGGGCTTTGGTAACGTCCTCGAACACAGTCTTTTCGTGGGTGGCGTAGCCCTTAACCGTGTTTACCAGGTTGGGGATAAGGTCGAGGCGGCGCTTCAGCTGTACGGTGATGTCGCTCCAGGCTTCATCGGCCTGCTGGTTTAAGCGTACTAAACCGTTGTAAGCGGCAATTACGAAGATAATGAGCAGAACAACAACAATTCCTACGATGATCAAACCAATCATTCTATTCTCCTTCTGAAAGTACTTACTAGTATACACTAGCCGACCGGAGTCGGGCTAGGTATAATATCAGTAAATGCGACACCAGGAAAAACGGTCAAGGGCTCCATATGGCATAGCGGCCGCTGTGCTTGTGTTCATTATGGGCCTGGGTACCTGGAATGTGGCGCGGCCATTGCCAGCAGTTGCAGTCACCCAGCAATCTATTGCCGAAGTTGGCGCCACCCCGCCCGACTTAACCTGGCCGGCCCCTGGCGAAGTAGCCGTTGAAGTGCAGAACGTTACCACCCTGCTAACGCACGGCGAGCAAAAACCGCTGCCCACCGCAAGCATTGCCAAAGTAATTACCGCGCTTACCGTGCTGCAGGAAAAGCCCATGGAAGCCGGCGAGCTCGGCCCTACCCTCACGCTCACCCAGCAGGACCTCGACATATATAACAATTACGTTGCCGTAGACGGTTCGGTTGTGCGCGTGGCGCCCGGCGAACAACTAACCGAATACCAGGCACTGCAAGCCCTGATGCTGCCCAGCGCCAACAACATTGCCGACACATTGGCCATTTGGGCCTTTGGCTCGCTGGACGCCTACCACGCTGCTGCCGTGAACTACGTAAAACAAATCGGCATGGCCGACACCACCATTGGCCCCGACGCCAGCGGCCTGTCGCCCGAAACCAAAAGCACGCCCGCCGACCTGGTGCGCTTAGGCGAGCAAGCCATGTCCCACCCGGTGCTGTCGCAAATTGTGGGGCAAAAAAGCGTCACACTGCCCATCCATGGCCCGGCCACTAACGTAAACTTCGCGTTGGGCAAAAGCGGCATTGTGGGCATTAAAACCGGCAACATCGACGAAGTTGGCGGCAACCTGCTGTTCGCGGCCAAAGCCGAAATCTCCCCAGGCAAAACAGTTACCATTATTGGCGTGGTAATGGGCCAGCCAGACCTCACTGCCGCGGTGAACGCCTCGCCGCCGCTTATCGACTCAGTACGGAATAACCTGTACATGGCCACGCCCATTAAGGCCAACGAAACCATAGCCACCTACACCACGGCCTGGGGCGCAACCGCTAACGCCGTTGCCAAAAAAGATGTATCGTTCGTGGCCTGGAAGGGCACTGCCGTTAAGCCCAAAGTTGCGCTGCAAAAAAACAGTGTTTCCTACCAGCAGGGTGCCGCAGTTGGTACCATTTCCGCTACTGCCGGCAGTGGCAGCGGCACATCCGACATTGTTATGACACGCACGCTGGATAACCCGTCATTCTGGTGGCGGCTCACCCGGCACTAACCAAAGGAGCACCATGACCATAGACCGAACCCCACGCCGGGATTTAAGCCAAGTAGAGTTCGACGCCATTTTCAGCCGCGTTGTACGCTTAAGTGTAGATGTACTGGTGCGCACGCCTGAAGGCATCATCTTAACCAAGCGTGACATTCCGCCGCACCAAGGCGACTGGCACCTGCCCGGCGGCACCGTACAGTTTGGTGAAAAAGCAACCGACGCTGTTGCACGCGTGGCCGCTGAAGAACTCGGCATTGAAGTGAACATTGAAAAAATGCTGGGCTATTTTGAATACCCGCAAATGTTTTCCAGCGGCTACAAAGGCTGGCCCATTGACCTGGTATTTGAAGTGACCATTAAAAGCGGCACCCCCAGCGGCTCAGTGCAGGCGCACGAACTTGATTACTTTACTGAGGTGCCGGAGAACATTATTCCCGAACAGGCCGAATGGCTAAACGCGCACTACTTTACTGCGCCCAGCACTACCTAGTTACCGGGCCTCCCGGTTATATTCTTCACTAGTCATAACATGGAAACTGCGGGCGAACGCTTCTGCGCCGCGCTCGGGGTCGAGCCATACTTCGTCGTGGGAATGCCTGCTGAAAAGGTCTGGCGACGTAACAGCCACCATAGTGCCGGTCACAATCAACCTGGAGAAGAACGCAAAACGCGGTGTGGTAGTGAGCCGGGTATACGGCGCATCTTCTTCACTCAGCTTGTCCATACGCAGGCAGGCTATGGCGCCGTGCGTGTCATGCAAGGCGTCAGCGGCAGTTTCGTTTGGTTTTGGCTGCGGGCCAAGCAATAAATACGCATCTTCACCCACACGGGTTACTGGCCCCTGTGCAGTCACTTGCTCTGCGGAAACAGTCAGCAGGCCAGGGTCACGGTAGGCGCTAAACGGGCCTATATCATACAACTGCCAATCGTATACGGCCGCGGTAGCAGCGTACATATAGGGATCGACAGGTTCCGGCAGACGTTCAGACATACGGTACATAATACCTGCACTTAAGCGTAAAAACAAAAAAGACCCCGCTATGGGAGTCTCTTTTGTTGGTGGGCGCTGAGGGATTCGAACCCCCGACCCTCTCGGTGTAAACGAGATGCTCTAGCCAGCTGAGCTAAGCGCCCAAAACCAATCCGTATTGTACGCCACCGGAGTTAATTTGGCAATACCTGAGTTCTAATTAACGCCAACTTTTGAAATAGCCCGCATGCCACGCAGGCCCAGCCCGCCCGCAACCACGCGGCTGTACGACAGCGCCTTCCCCAGTAAATAGGCTTTGTGCAGGCGCGTTGGCCGCACAAGTGTTAAGCCGTCGGCGTAATCTTGCTTGAGGTCTTTCGCGGCATCCAGGAGTGTGGCGGCAATAATTGCCTGCTCGTTCCAAACGTACAGCTTCCGGTAATTCTTAGAGGCGCGAGCGGGCTTGCCCAAACACTCAATAGCCAGGTCGGAACTAAGCGAACCTTCCTCGGTTAAAATGCCGGCGTACACTTTTACCTTATTGCTCGCAGCTTTCAGCTTGCTGATTTCACCAATGCGCAGCGCCTTTGCAGTAATTGCCTGCACCGCTTCCGGCGGCAGCTGGGCCACTGCGTTTTGCAACAGCAGGGTCATGTCCAACAATTCTGGCCGCAGCCATTCAGGCAAACCTTCCGGCATTTTTCCTGTACTTAACGAGTTAAGCAACTTTTTGTAGGCTTCCAGCGCCCGCGTTGGGCTGGGCGATTCATCCAGCAAGTGGTCGAGCCAGCCCATGGCCACAATCATGCGCTTAATGCACTCTTGGTCCTGCTTCGTAAACGGCACCTTGAACCGCTCCATAAGCGCGGTGGCCAGTGGCACCTTGCGCAAATAGGTATTGTTCATGGCTGCTTTGTAGGCAAAACCCGAGATAGCTTCATCGCCCGGAAAGGTGTAGGCCGGCGGCTCAATATGCAACTTTGATACGTCGCGGGTGTAGGACATTACGTGGTGCTTCATAAGAACGCTCGGTTGTTAACCGCTATCGTATCCGCCTTATGTAATAGCCGCTAGAGCCCTTATCATCGCAGGTTACGAATGCCTGTTTAGAGGATTCGGACTTACGCAATTTGAACTCTATGGCGTCACCTTCTTCAAGATGGGGCACCGGCACGCACTCCTGGCTTGCTCCGTTAAAGCTGGGTGGTATATTCATGAGCCCGGTGGCGTCGATGGTATAGGTTTTGTCATCCGTCCCCTGAACAGTAAAACCATAGTATCCATCTTCTGCGAGGTTTGGCCGGAAGGTTACTTTTGTAACGCGGCCAGTAATTGTGCGGGCGCTGCCTGGCCCGGCCTGCATCCAGTAGATGCCAAACCCTGCAACCGCCAACACAGCTGCAGCTACTAAGCCAATAATGTGCTTCTTTTTGAGTTTCATACGATTAGCCGCAGCCGCCACTACCAGATATTTTCCGCTTTTAGGAACGGCAGCACGTGGTCGAGGGTCATTGGCGTCATAGCAGCTTTGTGCTCGGCAACTGCAGCCTGGCTCATCCAGGCAATTTCCTCAATTTCGGACTGCGGGTGCGGTTCGCCCAGTAGTTCGCCGCTGTACAAATGCATTTCAATGTCGCGGCCGTCTGGCGTTTGGCCAGCTACTACGCCCAGCTTTTTCACATTTGCAGCCTGCGTGCCCAGCTCTTCCTGGAGTTCGCGCTGCAACGCTTCGTCAATAGTTTCGTCGGCTTCCTGCTTACCGCCCGGAAACACATAGAACGGCTTGCCGGCGGCACGGGCGAACAGCAATTCCTTTACGCCGTGGTTGTCGCGGAATAACAGCAGGGCGGCTTTGGTTATCATGTGCCCAGTATAGCACTTGCACGCCCAGGCGCCGGTTAGCAAAAAGCTCCCATTTCTGGGAGCTCCATATACATGTGGTGCGCGAGAGAGGACTTGAACCTCCACAGCCTTGCGGCCACTACCACCTCAAGGTAGCGCGTCTACCATTCCGCCACTCGCGCGTGAACTCATGTATTTTACGTTTTTTACGCAAAAAACTCAAGAGCCCTGGTGCTGGCGCCGCCAAACTGCCGGCTAGGAGCGTGGCATGTGCTGGTACAGATGGTCCAGGGTATAGCCGTTGCGCAGCAGCGGTTTGACGTCGTCGAGGGTGACATTTACCTTAACACCCGGGTTCAGCGTGCCATATGGGTCGAAAATTTGCTTCACTTTTTGGAACAAGGCATACACTTCCTCGCCATACAGTTTTTGTAGGTACGGGGCGCGCAAACGGCCGTCGCCGTGTTCGGCGCTGGTGCTGCCGCCCAAAGAAATTACCAGGCTGTAATATTCCTCTAAAATACGGAATACTTTTTGGCGGTCGCCCACCTGGCTGAGGTCCAGGAAGGGCTGCATGTGCAGGTTGGCGTCGCCGGCGTGGCCCCACACTGCGGCCTGCAGGTGGTGGCGGGCAAACAATTGGTACACGCCTTCCAGGTATTCGCGGAAACGGTCGGGCGGCACAATGCCGTCTTCAATAACCGGCAAAGCTTTCATGCCGCCTTCGCCGTGCGCAACTACTGTTGCCGACGAGTGGCGCATCTTCCAAAACTCTTCCTGTTTTACCGGGTCGGTTTCAACCATTACCTGCGTGGCGTATGTTTCTAAAATTTTGCGCGCCTTTTTGGTGGTCTTTTTCTGGCCGCGCTCGCCGGGCGTGTCCAGCTCTACTAACAAAACAATTTTGGGGAATGGCTTGGTAATTATATCTTTCAGCAAGTTGGGGTTCAGGCGGTCAACAACGTTCAGCAGCTGTTCGTCTACCATTTCCATGGCGCTAGGCATGTCGGGCATGGCGCGCAGCTCCAGCACTGCGCTTTGGGCTTTTTCGATGTCGTCGAAGTAGGCCACCAGCAAGGTGTTGGTGGGGTAGTAAATTTCGGTGTCCAGTACAATTTCGGTGGTAATGCCAAGGGTTCCCTGCGAGCCAACAAACAGCGGCGTCAGGTCCAGGGAGCCATCTTTGCGCTTGATGTCATACAAGTCGTAACCAGCGGAGTTTTTGGTAACACTGAGCCGCATTTTGTCGATAACATCGGCGTTTTCGTCGCACATGGCGTCTACGGCGCGGTAAATTTCGCCCTCAAATGTGCTGAGGCCCAGCTTCTTGCCGAGTTCCTTTTTGGAAAGGCGGGTAGTCTCAATAACTTCACCGTTGGCCAACACCACGCGCAGGGCGCGCACGTATTCGCGGGTGCTGCCATATTTGACGCTCTTTTCGCCAGCGGCGTTATTGGCGACAGCGCCGCCAATGGTGGAATATTCCAGGCTGGCCGGGAATGGCGGCAGGTAGCGGTCGTGCGTTTGCAGCGTTTGCTGGAGTTTGCCATACACCATGCCGGGTTCAACAATGGCAACGCCGCTTTTGTCGTCTAATTCGAGCAGGCGGTGCATGTGCGCCTGGAACGCCAAAATAATACCCGTGCCAATAGCAGCCCCGGATTGGTCGGTGCCAGCGCCGCGGGCAGTCATGGGTATGACGCGGCCGCGCTCAGCCAGCTGCCAGGTAAAGCGCGCGGTTTTGCGCACGTCGTTTTCGCCCCGCGGGTATACTACCAGCGACGGGGTTACGGTAAGGATACTGCCATCGGTCGAGAAATACCGCCTGGCATCCGGCGAGGTCATAACTTCGCCTACTACATGTTCCTGTAAATAATGTGCAACTTTACTCATGCTGCATCCCTCTCATCAAGATCAATCCGACTTTTTCATTAACGTTACCATCATACCACAAGCAGGTTACTGCTTGGCGGGATTGATGGTCAATTGCTTGGCCGATGACTCAATTTTGTCGAGGTTGCCGTTGTCTGGCGCACCGCCGGTGTTAACGCATTGGCGTGAAATTACGGCGCGTTGCCCGCTCTTCAGCACAACTAAGCTGTAATGCACGCTCACGTACTTGTTGTCTTTGGAGAACTGGTAGTTGGTTGTAGGTACGGCGTAGGTGGTTTTGCCGTCGCCGCTCTTGAGCTGCAATGTGCTGCCCTTGGTTGGGCCAGCAACTGCGGCGCCGGCAGCCTTAAGGGCTTCCACCTGGGTGTTGATGGCGGTGGCGGCGTCTTTGCCTGGTAGTTCATCGGCGGTGCTTATGCCAAACTCCAGGCTGCACCCGGTGGCGTCGGTAGAACCCTGGGTAAGGTAAATGTGGTAGGTGGCAGCGGTGCTGATGTCGCCGGCGTAGGGGCCGAGGTCGTGCGGCAGGCCAAAGTCCAGGCCGGTTAAGCTGGCCAAATCGCCGCCTTTTGGCGCAGGCGCAGGGCTGTTCTGGGTGGTAACCGCAGGTGCAGCGGTGTTATTGCGCTTTTGGATGAAATACACAGCTGCGGCGGCAATTAACAAAATTGCGATAATGCCAAGGGTAAAGAACAGGGCGAGTGAACGGCGCTGGCGCTCCTCTGGCGTTTTGTACGTATCCTGGCTGTTGTCGATAGGTTGCGCAGGCTGTGGCGTGAGTGGCGCTGGCACCGGGCGCGGCGGCTGGGTTTGGGCAGCAGGCGGCATTTGCGGGAACTGGTTTTCCTGGTCTACATTCGGCAGCTGCATGGCATACGGGTCGCCCGTAAACACGGTGGGCGCTGGGCGGCCAAGGCCCTGCTGCCAGTCAGGGACTTCCTGGGCACGTGTTGGCCAGCCCTGGGCGTCTTGCGACACAATAGGCTCTGGCTGCTGGCCAGGTACTCGCCCCACCCCGGGTTGGTTATTATACGGATCCATCACTCTTCCTTTCGGAATTGGCTTAGGGGCATTATTATACCATAGTTAGTTCTCTGTTGCGACTATTCGGACAGTGGCTTAGGGCCAGCCCAGGGTTCAGCGTCAAATTGCAAGGGTCCGGACATGCCAAAATAGAGGTTCAAGAACCTACGCGAGGTGTTGCAGGCAATCTGTTCAGCAGACCGCACCTGCTGGATACCGCTGCTGCTCAACAGCGTTTTTATGACAGAACGGACGAGCGGCCCTCTGCGCGCCAGCGGCAGCTCTTCAGGTTTTTCAGGGTAGGTATAGCCATTGGCGGTGACGCCCGCCAGCTGCGGGAAATATATGCCATAGCGCAGGCTCAGCAGCACTTTCTGATGCGGCGTAAGTAGTGAGTGTTTGGCCATAAGGCGGGCCAGCATTTCGCTGGTGAGCATGGCGTCTATGTGCTCGTCGGAACCGGGATAATCTTCAGTAGGTGTGTCGCTGCGGCTGACTGCGGTGTGTACGGCTTCGGGGACAGCCTCCGGCACATGCACCGCAAACGACGATTCCTGGCCTACAATTTCCCCCAGATGCGCCTGCACTAGCTGCGTTATGTGGGAGCGTACATCCAACTTAGAGCTGTCGTATACTTCCAGATCTATACGCATAAGCGCCCGCATAACCACCATAATGCCCTCCTGGTACAGGTCGGCATACGGCACTGAGCCAGCGTGGCGCTGCGCCGCGTGCTCTACTACGGACGCATAATGGTACAGCAATTCACCATACGCGCTGACGCCTTTAACTACAGTAGCTTCGTCTGCTTCGCCCTGTCCCTTTTTTAAGTCCCTGGCTATGAATGTTTGGAGCCCAAGCTCCATGGTTTCGAGCAGCTGTGTTTCGCGTTCGCTGTCGAGCGGCTGCGGTCCAAGCCGTGCCACACTGTCTTCAATGCCATGAATGTTGCCGGCTGCCAGCCCGTAGAAACCGGGCTCGCCATTGCGGTTCTCGGCCAACATTTCGCGGAAGACGTGCTCGCGGTGCGTTACAGGTTCTGCGGCCGTGAAGGAAACCTCACCAACTGCAGCCGCGCCTTCTGTAATGGCCACTACTTGCTCGCATTGCGTCATACTGCGCATCATACCACCCC
>DATIIE010000019.1:0-4361 GCA_035479955.1 Saccharimonadales bacterium (SeqCode) | reverse complement strand
ACAATCCCATACCACCCGCAGCTAACGTCCGCCTGCCCCACAGCCAGCCGCCACCGCTTCCTTCAACTTTACCCATATTCTACCCTCCAATTACCTGACATTAGATGAACGGGCATCATATCACATGATACTAAAATGCCGCAGTAGTGCATCCAACTGCGGCATTTATTTCAGACTGGTTACGGCTAAGGCGTGCTAGTCGCCGGCAACGGCGGCAGCGCAGTTTGGCAGCCGGTCGGCAAATGTCTCGCCCAGGCCAAAGTCATTGGCTGAGGCAAAGTCGCCGGCAAACTCACCGGAGTCAACTTCAACCAGTGCGTCTCCCGGAATAGCAGTGGAACCGTTCTCGGTGTAGCAGGCCAGTTTTGTGCCTGTGCCCGCAGGGATAGTGCCTACGATTTCCTTGCCGTACTCGTTGCTGATAACGGCAGCGCCAGCTGGCTCGGTCACTACGTGGTCGTACAGGCCGTCAGCAGGGCGTGAGGGAGTTGCCTCAACAGATGCCGGGGCGGGCGCTGAAGCTGTGCTGGCAGCCTCCACACCTTCACCAGGGCGCGCGCATGCGCCAGTGAACAACGCTGCGCCTAGTGCGCCCGCAAGCAGGGTTGGCAGTACGCGGCCACGGCGTTCATTTCGAGTTACGGCAACGGTTGTGGAAAATTCACCCATGAGAGGCTCCTGATATAATTACAGGCTATATAATAGCACATTTTATGCTGAAATGCTAGTGTTCCACTCGCCGCTGGCCGTTTTAGCGGTAACAAGCGAAATGTACGCAATTGCCTGGCGGATGCCGCCTTGATAGAGCGTGAGCGGGCTGGCTTCTGGGGCATCGGCCGGAAGTTCCGTGTTGTCCATCACTGCTGCCACAAAGCCGGGTGCCGCCTTCTTTAGCTGCATGGATGTCATGCCCTGTACCTTTATTGCCGGCGGTTCCAAGCGCCTGCGCGTGCCATCAACCACGCGCTCCATGTGCGCGGTTGGCTCGCTGGCCCAGTACGACAGAGCCTGCGCCGCCAGGGCGGGCGGTTCAGCGCTGCGCGCGTCCTCTACCATTGCCTTCACCAATATGCCGGCCTGGCTGCTGCGCATAGCAGCGTCCAGCGAGAAGTCCAGCGCCGCGGCGAGCACCTTTTTACGGCTGCCAGGCTCATATCCAGACTGCGATATAAGCAGCGCTTGGGCCATACTGCGGATGCGCTGGTTTACTAGATCGGTGCGTACCTGTTGGCGGCCCGCCAGGTGAGTTTCCACCGCCGATGCCGCAACATACACGCCCAGCTGGTAGGCCTCGCCAGGCGTGACAAGCGGCAGCCTACTCTTGGCGCTGGGGTCGAACCGCGCCTGCTGTTCCATTTCCCTGCCCATGGCGTGCAAACTTGCAAGCTCTGGGTGCGCTGGTTTATGCGCGGCGGCTACCGCCTCCAGTTCGGCTGCAGCGCTGGCTGCCACTTCAGGTGGAGCGGCAGTAATAACCAGCTGCGCAGCCTCGGGCCCGGCTATGGCCAGCCGCAATGCACCATCCAGTACAGCGCTTGCCGCAAATGGCGGGTTAGCGGCAAATGTTAGCGCCTCAGCCATGATGCCTCATAAGGCTATTCTACAGCATTTTTTTCAGGAACTGGCCGGTGTAACTCTTGGAAACTTTCGCAACTTGTTCGGGAGTGCCGATGGCAACGACGGTGCCGCCGCCGGAGCCACCCTCCGGGCCCATATCAATAATATGGTCGGCGCTCTTAATAACATCGAGGTTGTGCTCAATAATAACCATGCTGTTACCGGTGTTAACCAGGGCGTGCAGCACTTGCAGCAGCTTGTCGACGTCGGCCATGTGCAGGCCAGTAGTGGGTTCGTCCAGGATGTATACCGTTCGGCCAGTGGGGCGTTTGGAGAGTTCGGTGGCCAGCTTGATGCGTTGCGCTTCGCCGCCGCTTAAAGTGGTTGCCGGCTGGCCCAGGCCAATGTAGCCAAGGCCCACGTCTACCAGGGTTTGCAGCTTGCGGGCAATGCTGGGCTGGTTCTCAAAGAACTCCAGCGCCTGCTCACAGGTCATCTCCAGCACGTCGCTGATGGTTTTACCCTTGTAGTGTATTTCCAGAGCCTCGCGGTTGTAGCGTTTGCCGTGGCACACTTCGCAGGGCACGTATACATCTGGTAAAAAGTGCATCTCAATTTTGATGATGCCGTCGCCAGCACAGTTTTCACAGCGGCCGCCTTTTACGTTAAAGCTGAACCGGCCTGGGCTGTACCCGCGCAGTTTTGCCTCAGGCGTGGCCGAAAACAATTCGCGGATAGGTGTAAACAAACCAGTGTAGGTCGCCGGGTTGCTGCGCGGGGTGCGGCCAATGGGCGACTGGTCGATAATAATGGCTTTGTCGAGTTCTTTTATGCCCTCAATGTCGTCGTGCTTGCCTGGTACGGTGTTGGCACGCATTAAGCGGGCCTGTAATTCTTTAGCTAAAATGTCATTAATAAGGCTGGATTTGCCAGAGCCGGACACGCCAGAAACAACAACCATCATGCCCAAGGGGATTTCCACGTCTACGTTCTGCAGGTTGTTTTCACGCGCGCCGCGGATAGTCAGCAGTTTACCGTTGCCCTTGCGGCGCTTTTTCGGCACTGCAATTTTCTTTTTGCCGGAAAGATATTGGCCGGTGATGCTGTCTTTATCTTTTTCAACTTCGGCGGGAGTGCCTGCCGCCACCACATGGCCGCCGTGTACGCCAGCACCAGGGCCAATGTCCAACAAATAGTCAGCAGTGCGGATAGTGTCTTCGTCGTGCTCTACAACAAGCACGGTGTTGCCCAGGTCGCGCAAATGCTTCAGCGTTTTAATAAGACGGTCGTTGTCACGCTGGTGCAGGCCAATGCTGGGTTCGTCCAAAACGTATAGCACGCCCTGCAGGCCAGAGCCAATTTGCGTAGCCAAACGGATACGCTGCGCTTCGCCGCCCGATAAAGTGGTTGCACCGCGAAGCAACGTGAGGTAGTTTAACCCCACGTCCTGCAAAAATGTTAAGCGGGCGCAAATTTCTTTCAATACTTGTTGGGCAATGTGCATCTCTTTTTCAGAGAACTTCACGTTGTCCAGGAACTGCACAGCATCATCTATGCTCAGTTCACAGATATCCATAATGCTGTAGTCGGCCACGGTAATCGCGAGTACCTCTGGCTTCAAACGGCGGCCTTTACAGGCATAGCATGGCTTCTCTACCATGAAGCGCTCTATATCAGTGCGCATAAATTCACTGTCGGTTTCTTTGTGGCGGCGTTCCAGGTTGGGGATTACACCCTCATACGTGGTTTCAAATGTACGGCCGCCGCCGAGGCTTACGCGGTATTTTTCGCTGCCAGTGCCATACAGCAAACGGTTCATGTTTTCCTTGCTGATTTCGGCAGTGGGCACGTGCAGGCTAAAATTGTAGCGGTCAGCCACGGCCTGCATTTTCTTGGTGTACCAGGCATCGGCGTTAATACGGTTAAAGGGGCGGATAGCGCCTTCGGCAATGGTAAGGCGGCCGTTGGGGATGACCAATTCCGGGTCAACTTCCAGGCGGGAGCCCAAACCAGTACATACCGGGCAGGCGCCCTGGGGCGAGTTAAAGCTGAACGTACGCGGCTCGAGCTCGGGAATAGCTACTTCCGGGTGGTCGATACAGGCGTACATTAAGCTGTACTGGTATTCTTCGCTGCTGTCGGCGTTTACCACGCGCATTTTGCCCTCGGCAGCTTCCAGCGCCTGCTCAACAGACTGCGCCAAACGGGAGCGGCTGACTTCATCGTTTACCAAACGGTCGATAACAACTTCAATGGTGTGCTTGTAGTTTTTGTCCAGCTCAGGGAATTCGTCTAGGGCGTATACCACGCCGTCTACGCGGGCGCGGGCAAAACCGGCGCGGCTGTACTGTTCGGGAATGTGCTCAAATGCACCTTTCTTGGCTGTAACTACTGGCGCCAGGACCATCAGGCGTGAACCTTCAGGCAGGCGCGTAACTTGGTCGACAATGTTCTGCGTTGTTTGGCGCGTTACCGGCTTGCCGCAAATTGGGCAGTGCGGCACACCAATGCGTGCGTACAGCAAACGCAGGTAGTCATAAATTTCGGTAACGGTTGCCACGGTAGAGCGGGGGTTGCGGCTGGTAGATTTCTGGTCAATGGAGATCGCCGGCGACAAACCGTCAATTTGGTCGACATCCGGTTTTTCCATAAGGCCCAGGAACTGCCGGGCGTAGGAGCTCAAACTCTCCACATAGCGGCGCTGGCCCTCGGCATAAATAGTGTCGAACGCCAGGCTCGACTTGCCAGAACCACTCAAACCAGTCACCACTACCATCTTGTTCCGAGGCAGGGTTACATCGATA
>DATIIE010000018.1:0-9924 GCA_035479955.1 Saccharimonadales bacterium (SeqCode) | reverse complement strand
CAACAATAAAGGTGATGTCGGTAATGCCAGCAATAATGCAGTCTTCCACAACGTAGTCAACCAGCGGCCGGTCGCCAATAGGCAGCATACATTTTTCAAGAGCCTTGGTGATAGGCAAGCGGCGGGTGCCGTAGCCGGCGGTCAGGATAATGGCGCGGGTTATGTTGGACATCGGTGTGGGTTCTCCTTGTAGACAGAATAAAGAATATATTATACCACAGTGTGACCCAAAAGCATGCGGCTCATGCTTGCAAAATGTTCGTAAAATGGTACGCTAGCAGTAAGAAAGGTGGATAATCCATGAAAATAACCACATCCAAAAGCGTTGCCGTTGTGCTAGCGCTTGCTCTGTCAGTTTTTAGCATTACCAGCCCACTTATGCGAGCACACGCACTGGGGCCGAACCTTATTGCAAACCCCTCTGTTGAGACTGGCACTACTGCGCCCGCCAACTGGTTGACCGACAAGTGGGGGACTAACACCACTACGCTCACATACAAAACGAACGGCGGATACAACTCCAGCCGCAGCACCTACATCAACATGACCAAGTACACCAGCGGCGACGCCAAATGGTACTTTGAACCAGTTGCCGTTACTGCCGGCACTACCTACACCTTCAGCGAAGCTTACCAGGCAAGCGTTGCCACCAGCATTGTGGCCATGAGCCTGGACGCCAGCAATAAGGAGAGTTACTTCGATGTAGCCGCTACTGTTCCGGCCAGCGCCAGCGCCTGGAAAACCCTCAGCTACAGCGTAAAAGCTCCGGCTGGCAGCAAGAAGCTGACCATCCTGCACCTTATCCAAAAAGTAGGCTGGCTGCAAACCGACAACTTCAGCTTACAAGCGCCGGACGGCGGCACCACGCCACCACCGGTAGACCCGCCCGTTACGCCGCCAACCAACCCGCCAGCTAACAGCCTGGTGCCAAACTTCTCGGTGGAAACCCAGAACGCCAGCAATGCCAACCTGCCAAAAGACTGGTCGCACAGCGCCTGGGGCACCAACACACCCAAATATGAATACATCAAAAACGACGGCCACGACGGCACCAAAAGTGTCAAAGTAACCCTCAGCAAATACACCGACGGCGACGCCAAATGGGCATACACGCCCCAAGCGCTGACCCGCGGCGCTGACTACCGCTTTACCGCCTGGTACAAAACCAACACTGTGCCACACGTTGTTGCCCAGTACATTAAAGATGACGGCTCAGAAGACTACTTTGGCCTGCCAGACCCCGAACCCGCCGCTAATGCCGCAACTGCCTGGCAGCAGTACTCAGACACGTTCAGCGTGCCCCAAGATGTCAAAAGCGTATCGCTGTTCATGTTCATAAGCAACGTGGGCTGGGTGCAAACCGACGATTACCACGTCGCCCCCTACACCTACACCGGCTTCAACCGCGGCCTGGTAAGCCTTACCTTCGACGATGGCTTTGAAGACAACATCACCACCGCCATGCCCGTGCTGAAGCAGTACGGCTTCAAAACCACCCAGTGCTTCGCCACCGAATACGTGGAAGGCAACCAAACCGCCATTAACGAGGTGAAGCAAATTGTTGCCGACGGCCACGAACCGTGCGCCCACACCGTGACCCACCCATGGCTTACACAGGACACCACTGCAAATGTCGACTATGAGCTGAGCCACTCACAACAGTTCCTAGAGAACATCACTGGCCAGCCAGTGCGCGACTTCGCCAGCCCTTATGGTGACTACAACATCAGCGTAAATAACGAAATCAAGAAGTACTTCAACTCCCACCGCACCACCGACGAAGGCTTTAACAGCAAAGACAACCTAAACCCATACCGCCTGCGCGTGCAAAACATGGGGCCACACACCACGCTCGCCCAGTTCCAGGGTTGGGTGAACAAGGCTAAGGCCGACCACACATGGCTGATCCTGATTTACCACGTCGTTACAAGCGACCCAGCGCTGCTTACCGACGAAGAATTCAATACGCCAACGGCCGACTTCAAGGCCCAAATGGCATGGCTGGCAAACAGCGGGCTGACCGTTTCCCGCTGGGACAACGCCCTTGCCGAAGTAAAAGCCCAATAAAATATTGGGGTGGCGGTGTTTTTAAATTCACACGCGCAGTCTACGAGCATGAGAATTTAAAAATGCTGACAGGACCCCTTCATTTAAACAGCTGAACTCCAGCAATGAAAAAGCCCCTCGCAATGAGGGGCTTTTCTTTTTTGGGAGTCCTGTGACGGCCAGGTTTTTACATCGTCATATCTACTAAGGTCCACGACTGGCTGCCAGCATTAAAGTGCAGGCGGTAGTCACGCGAACCGTCGGTCATGTCAAACACCTGTACCATTTGCGCGCCTTTGCGCACCAGGTACCGCAGGCCGTCCATGAAGGTGTACTCGCGGCCGCTGAATTCCATGCGGCGGGGGAAGCTCTTCAGCTGTCCTTCGTTTTTAAAGTACACTTCCGGCACAATCACCTCTTTGTTGATGAAGACACGGTCGTTTGTAAAATTGTTCATAGGTCAAGCTCCTAGAAAAATTAGTAGTTTGTAAAGAACACTGTTTGCATAAAACAGGTGACGGATATGAGGAGATGTTTTGGCTGAAAAGATATTCCGTCACTATCTTTCGCTTATGCCAAAGCACTGCTTGAATGGTGGAGAGCAGGGACGCGGACGCCTAAAGCTATCCGGTGGGTATACACTCCAATAAATCTCTGGAAGCCTGTATGTAGGAAGTACCCGCCGAAGCGGGGCCAGCACACACATTGCTAATGACTATTATAGGCCGCTGCCGCTCAGGCGCAATCATTTTTATGTAGCGACTTGTACATCGCCGTGTGCGCTGCAAAAAGCGCTGTAATAAAAACGCTGGTGGATCCGAACAAAAGGCGTATCATATATATTTTGTGAGCGCACAACTTGTCGTGCACCCCGGCCGTGAGATTGCTAGCTGGGGTGAATTTGTTTCTTCCCATCCGCCGTATTCGGTCGCCCTCGACGGATATGTTATTGGCGCGCCGGAATTTGCCCAAGGGCCAGATGGCCCGCATGCCAACCTCGACCACCATTACGGCGTAAACCGCTTAGCCACGCTTTCCACTGCCCAGCAGGCGCTGCGGTTTACGCGTCTGGGCATGGTTGCGGCCTTTACCAGCCCAGACGGCGACTACAGCCCAACTCTGTACGTAAATGATTGCGACCAGGATGTCGCCTTGGGCGTCCATTTACTGACAAACGCGCCTGATATTGCCGCCCAGCGCCACAAACGGCAAACAGCGCCCTTGCGTAACCTGGTTGATATGGCCGGCGACTTAGATGTTACCGCTGGCGCCTACCCATACCCCAGCGGCATGCGCTTGATGCGCGAAGTCGCCTGGATGTTCCGCCCGTTCACCGAATTCCGCGACCAAGGCGGCGTGGCCCGCCAGAATGCCGAAGAGTTCCGGCAGATTATTGGTGAATGTGCAGGGCGTATTGGCCTGCACTTGGCAGGGCGGGGCGGTGAAGTAAAACTCGACATGCGCTATGAGGAAATCAAGGGTGGTTCTGGCTGGACAATGTTCAGGGAGGTGGGGCCGGAAGGGCGCATTGGCGCCTTTGCCAACGGCATCAAAGCATATGTCATCCACAAAGGGCAGCGCGAAGACGGCATGCACGACTACACCATTGGCCGCTCGTCTGAACTGGTGCCATTTGACGTACACGGCGCCGTGGCCCTCTTAAATGCCGTAGAAGATTGCCCGCCAAACGCTGGCTGGGGCTGTGCCAGTTCCGGTACTGTTGGCGGCAGTCCGCGCCTTACAGGGTCGCAGCTGGCCCCAGCTGAGTTGCAATCTGTTCTGAACACCCTCACCAGATAGGCGCAAAATAGCGCAAATCTTCAGGAAAACCCGTATAATACTGGTGACATGATGCATCGCAAACAACAGCCTAAACAGCTGAAACGCACGCAAAAGCCTGGCAATCTGCTGGATCTCAACCGTTCACTGCCAAATTACTCCTACCATCCGGGCGGCCGCACTACTATCGGGCCGATCATCCCTGAAAAAAAGCCAAAGTCGCGCTTTAAAAAATTCCTGAAATGGTTTGGTATTACGGTGCTGGTAATTGCTTTGGTAATTGGCGGCTGGCTTGGCTGGAAAATTTTGCGCAACGAACTGAAGATTTTTGGCTGGAAGGGTATTGTCAGTGTTATTAAACCCACCAAGTTAAAGGGTGAAGACACCGGCCACGTCACTATTCTAGTAGCCGGCAACAGCGCCGACGACCCCGGCCACAGCGGCGCCAACCTTACCGACTCAATCATGCTTATTAGTTTGAACACAAAAACCAACACCGCGTTCATGCTCAGCATCCCGCGCGACTTCTACGTAAATATTCCGGGCGAGGGCTACGCCAAAATCAACGAAGCCTACCAGGACGGGGAAACCGACGGTTTCAGCGAAGCTGGCTACCCCAAGGGCGGCATGGGGCTTTTGGAAAAAACTGTCAGCCAGATTACCGGGGTAAACATCCAGTACTATGCGCTTGTGAACTACGGTGCGGTGCGCGACGCTGTTAACGCCGTAGGCGGCATCACCGTTAACGTACAAAGCAGCGACCCGCGCGGTTTAAACGACCCCAGCCCGGACCTCAGCAACAATTACAAACCGTTGGTAGACCACTTGGCCAATGGCAAGCAAACCATCAACGGCACACAGGCGTTGGGCCTGAGCCGCGCCCGCGGCGACCACTACGGCTCGTACGGCTACGCCTTAAGCGACTTTGCGCGCACCCAAAACCAGCGCATGGTGCTGCTGGGCCTGAAAGACAAAGCCACCAGCCTTGGGACGCTATCGAACCCGGTGAAGCTGGGCGAGTTATTTGACTCTGTTGGCAACAACATCAAAACCGATATGACACTGGGTGAAACTACCCGCTTGTACAGCCTCATCAAAAAAGTACCCGACAACAAAATTACCTCCGCTGGCCTAAACGACGCCAACGGCAAGAACCTGCTGGCCAGCTACACGACCCGCACGGGCCAGAGTGCACTGGTGCCGGCCGCTGGGCTGGACGACTTCAGCGATATCCAGGCATTTATACAGAGCGTGTACAGCCCGCCGCAGGCGTCAACTAGTAATTCTTCCGGCGGCAAAGATACTTCTTCCGGCAGCTCGCAGTAGGGCGAAGAAGCAGGCTAAATTGGGCGCTCTTTTAAGTGGAGTAAATAGCCGATATACGAAGCAACCAGGTGCACCAGTAGCCACAATGCGATCAGCAGCACATATTGCTGGGCGCTGAGCGCCACAAACGGCAGTGAGGCAAGCGCCGCGCCAATGATGTAATCCAGCTGGTCCCAGGGGAACCACCCATGGCCAGGCGCCACACCGTGCTGGCGCTTGAAGAAACTTTCGATGGCGTCGCCGCCAAGGGCGCCCAAACCAAACAGCACGCCCAGCAAAATGGTGGGCAGGGCAGCGTAATTAACGTCGTGCGCCAGATGCTGCGCCCAGGCGAAGTGCCCAACGGCCACCTGCTGCAGCCATAACGTAACCGTGGCCATAATAACGCCGGAAGCCAGGCCACGCCAGGTTTTGTGCGAACCAAGTATACGCTTGCCGCGGTAGGTAGCGCCAAGGTCGATTGGCGCGTCCAGCTTGCGCAAACCCGGCAGCGGCGCCACCAAAATAGGCGTCACATTGGCCATGCCCGCAGGCAGGAAAAACCACAGCGCAAACAGCATGTCATGCAGCATGGCGGTACCTTTTTTGCAGGCCAGCGCGTTTTAGCAGCCGGTTCATTTTAGGGTACAAAATGCCGCGGGCGCCAGGCAGGCGGCGATGGTGGGTGGCGGTGTCTAGTAAGCTCACGAGGGTAGTGCGGCTTGGTTTTTCGGCAAGAACGCTGTAGGTGCGGCCCCAGCCGTGCCAGCCGTGCGAATCGCTGCTGGCGGCGCCAGGTACGTCGTGCTCACTAGCCCATTCATCGGCGGTGTCGGCGCGGTTCTGCACCAGGGCGCGGCCGTTGCGCACTTCTAGTATGTCCACGTCGTCGGCAATGGTATCCAGTGCGGCCAGTGACAGGCCTTTGCGCACGGTTTCGAAGGGATGCGGTACATACACCAAGCCGTGCTGCTGCTTAATTGCTTGTACGGCTTCGTTCAGGCTGAGCCCGGCGGGAATGGTGCGTCGCAAAAACAGGCCGATAATTTCACCGTCGGTGGTGGTTATTTCTTCGCCCACAATAATACGGTCGCCAAGTTCGGCTTGCAGCTGGCGGGCAAAGTCGGTGGTGTTGTGGTCGGTCACTGCAATGCAGTGCAGGCGGTTTTCATCCAGCATGCGGCGGTAATGGGCGGCCACCAGCGCGCCATCGGGCGAGGCGTGGGAATGGGTATGCAGATCCACCCGGTACATTACGACAGCGCCTTTCCAATGCGCACCAGCCGTTGCAGGGCAGTGTAGGAAGCGGCCACAGCAATGAATATGACCGCCCACAGCAAATGCGCTGTCAGCAAGCCAACCAGCAGCACAACCATGCGCAGTTCAAACGTAAGGAAGCCGTCTTTAAACAGGCGGTTGAGTTTGGCGTGCGGAATAGCTGCGCCAGCAGCCACTGCCGCTTCGCCCTTGGCCTTTACATAGCTGACGCACACCGAGGCGCCCAGCGCCGCTGCTGCCCAAGCCGCGGTGCCAGGGTGTGCGCCGGTGGCAAAATAGTAGGCAATGCCGGTATACAGCAACGCTTCTTTCATGCGGTCGGTACTGGCGTCCAGCAGCATGCCGCGCGGGCTGTCGCGCTTTTGCAGGCGGGCCAGCTCGCCGTCGAGCGTATCAAACAAGCCAAATACAATAAGCAGCGCAGCCGCCCACAGCGGATGGCGGCCCTGCGCCAACAGCACAGCGATAGGCACATGCATAAGAAAACCCACAATAGTGACCGTGTCGGGGTGCAGCTGGCCGTGCGTTGCTGTGTTTACCAGCCTGGCAATGCGGTGCATTCCGGCCCGTACCTGATTCCTCGTGGCATCAATAAGGGACATCAGCCCCATTGTACCACGCACTGCCCGCGCCTTCCGGCCCGGCGTGGTACAGTAAAAGCATGAGCAAAAAACAACTGGAACGCATCCTCCTTATTGTTATTGGCATTGAAGTGCTGGCAGCCGCATGCGTACTTGCATGGGTAGTTTTTTTGCGGAACGAACCAGCCGCCATAAATAACCAGCCGCGCACCGCAACAACTGCGCCGACACATACGCCTGTTGTTGAGCCAGTGCTGTACACCCAGGGGCTATCGCGCCCCACATCTATTGCCAGCCTGCCCGATGCTGCCGACAAACGCCTGTTCGCAACCGAAGCCGCGGGCAAGGTGCGCGCCATCACTCCAGATGCCACACTAGCCAGCGCGCCGCTGCTGGACATCACCGGCAAAGTGCTGGATAACGGACAGGAAATGGGGCTGCTGGGCCTGGCATTCGACCCGAAATTTGCCGACAATGGCTATTTCTACGTAAATTACGTTAACAAATCCCAGGAAACAGTTATTGCGCGCTACACCGTAAATAAGCAAACATTCAGCGCTGACCCGGCCAGCGAAAAAGTGCTGCTGAAAATAAAGCAACCCTATGCAAACCATAACGGCGGCGCCCTGGCGTTTGGGCCGGATGGCTATCTGTATATTGGCATGGGTGACGGCGGCGGCTCTGGCGACCCGGAAAACCGCGCGCAGAACAGGCAGGAGCTGCTGGGTAAAATTCTACGCATCGATGTCGACAAGGGCAGCCCGTACAGCATCCCCAGCAGCAACCCATTCGCCGAAGGCAAGGGCGGCCGCCCTGAAATTTGGGCCATGGGGCTGCGTAACGCCTGGCGCCTGAGCTTCGACAGTAAAACTGGCGACTTATATATAGCGGATGTTGGCCAGGACAAATACGAGGAGATAGACTTCCAGAAAGCTGGCGCTGCCGGCGGCGTAAACTATGGCTGGCGCTGCCAGGAAGCCATGCACGACTTCAACACCACTGCCAATTGCCCGGGTACCACTGTATTTACCCCGCCCATTTTTGAATACACCCACGACGAAAACCGCTGCTCGGTAACTGGCGGCTATGTATACCGCGGGGCGAAGTATCCGTCGCTTGCGGGCAAATACCTCTACGGTGACTATTGCAGCGGCCAGCTGTACTATGCCCAGCAAACCAACGGCAAATGGCAGCAAACACTGGCGGCCAGCACCCAGTTCAGCATCAGCACATTCGGCCAGGCAAGCAACGGGGAGTTGTACCTTGCGGATATCAAAACCGTCAGCCTGTACCACATCACAGACACCAAACAGTAGGCCGGGTGTTGTAAAACGAGTCTTTACTCAACTTAAGCTTTTCCAGCATGAGCATGATGCGATATAGTTAGGGCTATGTTTCATGCACTGGTTATGAGTCTCCTCTTGGCGGCAACACCCGCAAGCGCCAATTACACATTAAAAGCATATGAACTAGGCGGCGGAGCCGGCAGCGGCAGCAGCACAAATTACGGCTTGCGCGGCGGGGCCGGGGGCATAAACGGTAAGCTCACTAGCGCGAACTACGCACTGCCAGCCGGTGTGCAAGCCTCGCGCACGGCGCCAGTGCCGGCAGCCCCAACGCTTGCCAACCAAAACAGCAGCTACAATAAACTACACCTTACGCTGAACAATAACGGGTTTGCCGCTGACACCAAATTCTTAATTGCCATTAGTACCGACGATTTCGCCACCACCAACTATATCCAGCTGGACAACACCGTAGGCGCCACTGTTAGCGTCGCTAATTACCAAACCTACGCTGCCTGGGGAAGCAGCAGCGGCTTTGACATTGTAGGGCTGAACGGCGGCCTTACGTACAAGGTGAAGGTAGCGGCCCTACAGGGGAGTGCCACCGGCAGCTCCTTTGGGCCAACAGCTTCAGCAGCCACGCTTACCCCCTCAGCCACATTTGCACTGCAAACATCCTTAACAGCTACACCGCCGTTTGGTGTATCGTTTACCAGTTTGCCGGCAGGGGCAGTTACCGCTGGGAACGCTACTATTACCGGGACAGTCAGCACCAACGCCAGCGGGGGCGGGAACTTCGTAATTACCGACAGTAATAGCGGCCTCACCAGCCCCAGCAAGAGCTTTACCCTCGCTTCGGCCAGCACCGACTTAAGTGTAGCCGGCAGCGGTTACGGCGCGCGGGTAAGCGGTACGTCGCAGGCCAGCGGTGCTGTAATGGCATCCGCCAGCCCATTTAATGGCAGCAGCAATAACGTTGGCGCACTTAGCGGGTCGCAGCAGGCATTCACCACATGGACCGGGCCGGTTACAACGGGCACTGCCACGCTCTCGCTCTTGGCAAAAAGTACAACGCTTACGCCGGCTTCAACAGATTACGCAGATGTAATAACTATTTCATTATCGCTATTATTTTAATGGTTATTTTAGACTTGTTTTTATACGAACAAAGCATCATACTTCAACTCAAGCATAAACACTAAGGGGAATTCTTACATGTACCGTATAAAAAAGCAGACGCCCATACTTAAAAAAGCGAGTGTTTACTCACTTTCAGTCCTGCTGGCCGTTGCCGCGGCCGTTATTGGTTTACAGCCAGGCGTCGCAAGCGCCGGCACTTTAACGCAAACGATGGTCCGTTTCGACCGTTTGCAAACATCAGCCGCAACAACTGGTACGGTATGTGCAAAGCCGGCAACTGTCGGCACAGAAGCATCGGTACAGGTAGCGTTCCCAACTGGCTATACATTGGGCCTGGCAGCAACCTTCACCGTGAACACCACGAACAATAATTGGCCAGCGGGCGGCACCGCATGGCCCAGCATCGCCACGGCCAGCAACGTTGCCAGCCAAACCGTAACGTTCACCAGCGGCGACCTCACCGTTGGCACGCTGTACTGCTTTAACTGGGCAAACAGCGCTGCGGTACA
>DATIIE010000017.1:0-3446 GCA_035479955.1 Saccharimonadales bacterium (SeqCode) | reverse complement strand
AAACTGGAAAGCGGCAAAACATATCGTTACATGAGCTTTGACTCTGGCTTTGGCGTGGAAAACGTCAATGACGTTACGTTCTACGGCTGCTTATTCAAGGGCAATGACTCGGCATTCGCCAATGTGATCATGCGTGGTTCCAACAACATAACATTCGACTATGCCTCATTCGTACCCGACCCAGCCCGCTACGCAGCGCCACCTGCCAGCGGCCAGATCCCATACAACGGCAGCTCGCAGTTTGGCCTGTGGCTGTATCCGGACGGCGCCGGCAAGATTATGGTAGACCACAGTGACTTCTGGGGCTTTGGAAACGGCATACAATTCTTCTCGTCGACTGACCCGAACAAGACATTTACGGTCCGCAACTCCTGGTTCCACGATGCCCGCGACGACGGCAACGGCCAGGACCACACTGACGGTATCCTGGAGGGCGGATCAGCCAGCTCCTACGTGGTTATTGACCACAACACCATTTCATCCAGGGGCAATACGAACGGCCTGGCTTTGCAGGGCAAGACAGTTACTAACAGCCAGATCACCAACAACTACTTCTCTGGGTTTGGCTACACTGTGGCAGTGGGCGTGGGCAACACGAACACGAACGTTACGTTCACCGGCAATGTTTTCGGCACCGACCTTAAGCCAGACTGGGGCCCGCTCTACGGCTGGCCAGGCGGCACCGGCAACGTATGGCGCAACAACAAATGGCGCGTTGTGCCCGGCAGCTACTACACTAAAACTGCTGACGACGGCAAGTACTGGTGGCCTGACGGCACGCTGTCGGCATCTGACTACAGCAAATAAACTTCTAAGCACTGCTTACCCGGGGCGGCAGCACGCTCCGTCCCGGAAACAAGGTGCAAGGTATGCAATAATAGGCGTATGAAAACTGCATATCTTGCGCTGCTGCGCGGCGTTAATGTTGGCGGCAAAAATAAAGTGCCCATGGCCCAGCTGAAAGCATGCCTGGAGGAACTGGGCTGTGAAAATGTGCAAACATATATTGCCAGCGGCAACGTACTCTTTACCTCCGATAAAAGCGGCAGTCAACTTGTAGCCGAAATTGAGGCTGCACTCCCAAAGAAGTTCAAGCTGGACAGCGACCTCATAAAAATTCTGCTGCTGTCGCTCGCGCAGCTGCAGCAAGTTGTAGACCAGGCGCCGAAGGGTTTTGGCACTGAGCGCGAAACCTACCACACCGACGTTATTTTTTTAATGGGTATCCCAGCGCCAGAAGCGTTCGCTATTTTCAACCCGAAGGAAGGTGTCGACAAAGTGTGGCAGGGCGACCGGGCTATTTACTCCCAGCGTGTATCGGCGCTGCGCACCAAAAGCCGGCTGTCTTCCATTATGGCCAGCCCGCTGTATAAGTCGATGACTATCCGCACCTGGGGAACGGTGACAAAGCTTTTAGGGCTAATGAAGGCCATGGAGTAAGGGCGCTAGCCGGCAGCCCGCTATATTTCTGTGGCGAATATCGTTGCGGTTTTCTCTACATAAGATTATAGTAGTTATGTTTTTCAAAGTCAGTGTCATTTAAGGAGGGTAAAATGGCAACCAAACAAGAAAAAGCAGTGCAACAGGCAGTAAAAAGAGCAGAAAAGCGTGGCGTAGTCCGAGAAGAGAGGCATGTATTATGGTTCCTTCTAGCGCTTATCCTGCTGCTTTTGTGGCTCCTGTTCGCGCAACACAATGGTTGGTGGCCGTATTCCCGCCCGAAACTTGGCAGCGCGTTTTACACGAATATTGGCGCCAATACACCGCTGCCAGCATCGGCGTCTACTGTGGACAATGAAAGTGACGCCAGCTCGGCGGATGGCTCTAACAATGGTGGCACTGGCAATAACTCGGGCAGTAATGGCACAAATGGGTCTAATGGCTCGAACGGTTCCAATGGTTCCGACGGTTCGAATGGCGGCACAACAACCACGCCACCTGCATCCAGCTCGCTCCTTGATTTTGCTGGCCAGGTAAATGTGGGCGCCACTAAGGGCGACATCAACGCCAAAGCAAACGGCCTGGGCCAAAACTGCGCCGTTATTGTGAACACCCAAACGCAAACAATTGGCAAACAGGAAGTATGCACCTATACCGAGGGCGACAAGATTGTGACGGTTACCTACCTGAACGACCGCGTTATCAGCGCCTCGAAGAGCGGATTCTAGCAGCTGTACTGCTAAACACTGCAAAACAGCCCCCGGCAAATGGGGGCTGTTTTATATAAAAAGAGATTGGATTGACAGGGAGCAGGCAAGTAGCTATTATTTAACCATATGGTTAAAGATACCTTACAGCTCGATGAAGTATTCCACTCACTCGCTGACCCCACCCGGCGCGACATCTTAAACCGCGTTGCCGCCCAGGAACTTTCCGTCGGCCAACTTGCTGAAAAATACGATGTCAGCTTTGTCGCCATCTCCAAGCATCTGAAAGTATTGGAGAAGGCCCGGCTCATCAGTAAACGCAAAGACGGGAGAAAATACATGGTGGCACTTAAGCCCGACGCACTGCTTGCGGCCGACATTTACCTGGAGCAATACCGCCGCCGCTGGCAAAGCCGGTATGAAAAATTGGATTCGTTATTAAAAGAAGGAGAACAGTAATGGTACAAACAAAAGTCACGAAGGACGTAGCGAACAAAACGCTTATTATTGAATGCGAATTTGATGCCCCAAAGGAAAAGCTGTGGCGTGCCTACGCCGACAAAGACTGGTTTGAAAAATGGTGGGGCCCGGAAGGCTGGCAAACGACAGCTAAGGCATTTGACTTTAAGCAGGGCGGCACCATCCACTATGCCATGGAGTGCGTCGACAAAAACCAGGGCGAGTGGTTTGGCCAAAAGCATTGGGGGCTACTTATATTTGAGGTAATCGACGAGCCTAACCGCATTGAAGCCCAGGACCGTTTTGCCAACGAAGACGGCAGCGTAGATGAGAGCATGCCCGCCCAGAAATTCATCATTGAATTTGTGGAAGAAAATGGCAAGACCCGTTTAATTAGCCGCAGCGTGGCCGATACCGCTGAAGGCCTGGAAACACTCGTTAAAATGGGCATGGTCGAAGGCTTTTCCAGCCAGCTCAACAAGCTCGAAAGCCTGCTGGCTGGCTAGAACGCCTAACATTGTTCTGCTAAGGCCCGCCGCTTGCTGCTTAGCGGCAGCGGTTGCCGCTCAGATGCCCAGCGCCAGTTCCAACATAGTTGTCAGCCCAATTGCCGGCAGCCTGGAACCAGGCCTGGGCATTTCGGTGCAGGTTCATGTCGTGCCCGCTGTTACGAAGTACGTATGCCTGCAAACACGCCTTTGGGCCGAAGTGCGGCTGCTCGCGCGCTAGAATGGCACTGCTGTTTGCGCATGACAGGCCGGCGGTGGCGTCACAGAAGATAGCGTCAGAGTCGCCCATCGTGATAAATACGGGAACCGTAATGCCGGTAGTGGCAGCGAG
>DATIIE010000016.1:0-8462 GCA_035479955.1 Saccharimonadales bacterium (SeqCode) | reverse complement strand
TCGAATTCGCCCAAGGCCAGCTCTACGCCGGAAATCCAGACGTCCAGCGTCTTATTCAAGGCGCCTTCTACCGCAGCTTCACGGTTTTGCGGCACCTTACCCTTGCCAAGGCCAACTTTTAAGGCTTCGGCGGTGTTGAATTCTACGTTAAGTTCGCGCTCTATGGCACGGGTGTAGGCGCGGCCGCCAATGCCAAACATTTTCGTGCCCTGCACACCGCCATCGGTGATAACAGCGATGTCGGTGGTGCCGCCGCCCACGTCCATGAGCACCGCATTCATGCTGGCGCTGGTGTCGTCACCAATAACAGAACGGGCAACGGCAAATGGTTCAGCGGCGACAGCCAACAGGTCGAGGTCGAGTTGCTGCGCGGTGCGTTCTAGTGCGCCAATGTGGATGAGCGGCGCAAACGCAGTATACAGCTGCACCACCACTTCCCGCCCCTGAAACCCAATGGGGCTGGTAACTTTATAGCCGTCAATTTCAATGCCAACCAGCGCGCTGTTCACCAGGCGCACTTCTACTTCTTTGCCGCCCAGCTCCCAGCCAAGCTGTTTCTTGGCTTTGGCTTCGGCGCGGGCCTGCACCAGTTTAATGATGCGCTCAACTTCGGTAAGGTCTAATGGCTTGTCTGGATTTTTACGGGTAACGCGCACGGTAATAGTAGTGCCTTTTACCAGCTCGCCGGCAATACCAATAACAGCGGTGCGTACGCTGACGCCAGCCTGTTCTTCGGCCTGGGCCAGAGCTTTGTCACAGTTTTGCACCACACCGGAAATGTCGGCAATGGCGCCAGCCTGCATGTCGCTCAACCCTTGGCGGGCACGGCCCACGCCAATAACTTCAAGTTGGTCGCCGTCGACACGGGCAACCAGGGCTTTTACAAACTCAGTACCAATATCAAGGCCCACCAAATACTGGTCGCCCTCTTGCTTCTTCGCATTCTGCGCAACTTTGTCGTTTACCTCTTGGGCTTTGGCGGCTACTTTGTCCGCCACCCCCGAGATCCGGCTTTTAAACTTATCAAGCATAATCGACATTTATTATAGCACGCCCTTACGCTATACCACTTCAGGGAAATCCGGTTCAGGTTTGGTTTTTGTGCCAGGTTTCGGGCGAAAATACAGGATTGCCGCCAACACTGCAACATCACTCAGCACACCATAAATGGGGCGCACGTACAGAATACTGAGTGGCTTGTCGGTAAGCGACAGCACACTGAACACGAACGCAACCGTAGCAATAAACCACAGCCAAAACGGCTCGCTGCCAGGGTGTTTTTTCAGTTTCAAAACAAGCATGGTGGTGGCAAATATATCTATTAGCACGGTGAGCCAAATTGCCAGGGCATTATTGCGCGTCAGCAGCCACACCACTATGGTAGCCAGTGCCAGCACCAGCAAAATCCGGTCGTAACGAGAGCTGTCGCGCACCCCATATTTCAACGACAGCAGCCACTCAATGCCAGACCCTACAAAGAAAACTACAGAGATAATTACCGACAGCCGCGCACCCTCTAAAAATTGCGAAACCATAATAATGGCGTTCATAAGGGTGAAAATAAGCCAGGTAAACTGGTGCGGCTTGGTTTTGCCGCGCACAATCGACACCATGTACGGAATAGTGCAGTAAATGGCCAGGACGGTGGAAATAACGGCGCAAGCAACAACAAAGGTGTGCATCCGATTAATTATAAGTCAGCGGAGGTTTTTTACGCTAATGGATCGTTGGGGCGGTGTTCAAGCCTCCGAAGCATCTCTTTTGGCTCATCGGCTATAGGCACCGCGCCTTGGGCGGTTACGCGGAACTGGCGCAATTTGTCGATCGCCTTGAGCGTATTTTTGAAATGTTTTGGGTCAGCGGGGCCATCAAAAAATCCGCCAATAAGGCCATAGCTGTTCACCCGAAAGCCTGGCTCCGGCGCGTGCGAGCGAGTGTACGAAAATCCAAAATTTAGCAGCAGCTCTTTTAGGCGCACGTCCTTTTTGTGTGCATCAACATTCAGGCGCCATGGTGGATTGCCGTGGCCGATTTGTATGGACTGGGCTATGAAATCAGGAGTGAACGTGGCGCGCACAATACCCGCCAACGCCATCTCGTCTACACCTAGCGTCCGGTAGGCCTGCGAGATATGCATATCCATCGTCACAGGGTTGCCAAGCTCGGCAGTGAGCGCCGCCGCACCAATGAGCTGGCCGGTACGGTACATGCCCCACGACAACGTCTCAGCACCCATGTACCGCGCTACCGGCACTTCAAAAGAAGGGTGAGTGCGTTCCTCGCGCAACTTGGGTGGCAGCAATGGCAGCCCGGGTTCGTCGGGCGCAACCGGGAACAAGGCGTCTACTTGCATAAAATCAATCGGTGCCAGGCGAATTATATTCGGCTGCCCTTCTATGGGTACACGGCGTTCAACAGTAATAGGTTGGCCAAAAGACATAAGGGAATCTCAGAATTTATGATTGGTGAATTACACGAGTGCAGCTTTGATGCGGCGCACGCCCGCGCTGCTGGCTTCTTCTTTCAGGATTTTGAACTTCTTGCCGTCCTCAAACAACTGCAAGGTATGGTCGACATGCGGGCCGCCGCAAATCTCAAAGCTGAACGGCTTGTCGGCGCCGTCGGCAATCATTTTGTACACTTTAACGGTGTCGCCGTAGCGGTCACCAAATTGGCCAAGGGCACCCATTTCCTCGCGCGCAACTTTGGTTGGGTACTCTGCCCAGCTTACTTTCAGGTCTTTGCCGATCTGTTCGTTCACAATGTCTTCAACGCGCTTCAGTTCTTCAGGCGTTACTTTTTGCGGGTGGCTAAAGTCGAACCGCAGGCGGTCTTCGGTAATGTTTGAGCCATTCTGCACCACGTGGTCGCCTAAAACGTCGCGCAGCGCCTGGTACATTAAGTGGGTTGCGGTGTGGTATTTCTTGTGGATGAGCTGCTGGCCGCCCAAGCCACCCTTGAAGGTGCCTTTGGTGGCGGTTTGGCTGCGCTCGCGCTGCTCTTTCATGAAGCGGTCGAAGTTGGCTTGCCAGTTATCTTCTACTGGCTTGCTCCAGTGGAATGCTTCTTCTAGTGTAAGTTCAAGCGGGAAGCCGTACGTGTCGTGCAATTTAAATATCATTTCGCCGGTAATTTGCGGTGCATTTTCGCTCATTTTGTTGAATTCGTGGATGCCTTTACGCAAAGTTTGGCGGAAAACCTTTTCTTCACGTACCAGCACGTCAACTACTTCAGCGTTGGCTTTGGCAACTTCCGGGAAATCATCAATGTACATAGCGGTAATTACCGGCACAACTTCTTCCATGAAGTTCTGTTCTACGCCTAAGTCGAAAGCAAAACGGATGGCGCGGCGCACCAGGCGGCGCATGACATAGCCTTGCTCTTTGTTGGAAGGGCGCACGCCGTCAACCGCCAGGAATGTAGCAGCGCGCAGGTGGTCGGCAATAACACGCATGGCGTTGGTGTGGCTGTCGTACGTTTTGCCAGATATGCTCTCTAGTTTTTCAATAATTGGCCACAGCAGGCTAATTTTGAAAACGTCAGGGTCGTTGTTGAGGGCAGCGGCAATGCGCTCGAGGCCAGAGCCGTGGTCGATGTTCGGCTTTTCGAGGGGCACAAACTTGCCTTCCGCCTCTTTGCGGTAGGACATAAATACATTGTTGCCAATTTCCAGGAAGCGGCCGCAGTCGCAGTTTGGGTGGCAGTGTTCGCCGTACTCAGGGTTGTGCGGCGTGCCAAAGTCGTAGAACATTTCGGAGTCAGGGCCGCATGGGTCGCCAACAGGGGTTTTTTCGGGGCTGCCATTGCGGCTCCACCAGTTCTTTGAACCGTCATAGTAAAAGATGCGCTCGCCGTCTTTGATGCCGCGTTTGTACCCATCTTCTTCTGAGCCAATATCCGCGATACCGGCACTCAAGTTTGCGCCCTCAAAAAGATGCTTCCACATTCCGGCAGCTTCTTCATCTTTTGGGATGCTGTATTCAGGGGCGCCAATAAAACAAGTGATGTACAGTTTACTGGGGTCAAGTTTGACTTCTTTGGTCAAGAATTCCCACATCCAGTCGATTTGGTCTTTTTTAAAGTAGTCACCAAGCGACCAGTTACCGAGCATTTCAAAGAAGGTCGTGTGGCGGTTGTCGCCCACTTCGTCGATATCCTGGGAGCGCAAACATGTTTGGCTGTCTACAATGCGCTGGCCTTCGGGATGGGTTTCACCCAACAAATACGGGATCATGGGCTGCATGCCTGAACCTGTAAAAAGAGTAGTCGGGTCGTTGTACGGCACTACGAGCGCCCGCGGGATTATTTTGTGGCCGCGTTTTTCAAAAAAGTCTAAATAAGCGTTGCGAATTTGTTGTGCATTCATAATTAAATCCAATTATAACAGATAAGGAAGAAGCCCGCTACGGATGAGCGGGCTTCTTTGGCTGGACGGCTGGGTGCTTACGCGCTTGGCGTTGGAGCTCCAGGCGTGCCAGGAGTTTGGCCCGCATTCGGGTCGGCTGGGTCGGCCGGTGCTTCAGGTGCACCAGGGCCGGCAGCGTCAGGGTCTGCGCCATCAGCAGGGCCTTCAGGAGCTAAGCCTGAATCTGCGCCCGCACCAGTGGTGTCGGCTGTTGGCGGAGTTGGACCGCCAAAGCTTGTGCCAGCGTCGCCAGATGCGGCAGGGGCTGCTGGGTCAGCAGGCATAGCTGCGTCACCGCCCACAGGGGCAGAACCGCCGAAAGCAGTGTCACCTGCAGCAGGAGCCGGAGCGCCTGCGCCAGCGTCGGCACTTGGTTGTACAGTGCCAGCTGCCGGGTCTGCAGTTGGGGTTACACCCATGCCTGCATCTTGACCGGTGGCCGCAGCCTGGTCGTCTTTTTTGTCGTCGTCATGATGACCGAAGAGGCCCATACGCCCTCCTTCTTTGTTAGTTTGTGTTAATGCTTACGCTCTTTCAGTATAGCAAGAAGGGTCAAGGAGTAAAGCGTAAGGTGTTAAGCGTTCGCTGGGCCAGACTCGCCCTCGGATGGCCGGGTAGTAGCGGCCTGGTCTTTGCGGTCGCGTTTAACTTCGTACATATTGTGGTCGCCCTCAAGGATGAATTCGTCGGCAGTCATGCCTTCCCTCCACAGTACACAGCCGATAGAAACACCGAGCCCGTCAACTTGGCCATTGGTGTGGCGGTTCATGAACTCAGTAATTGCAGTGGCAAGGCGGCCGGCAATAGCCGCAGTCCGCTCCTCCATGGTCAGTGACGTATTGCGGCGGCTGGGGTGTAGGTCGCCTTCTTCGGCGTGCCCATATGGCAGCAACAGCACAAATTCATCGCCGCCCATACGGACGCTTTCGGCTTCGGGTTTTTCTTCAGTGTCAGCGCCTGCGGCCTCTGCGCCTTGTTCAGCTGGGGTCGCACGGTCAGGCGCCAGGCGCTCTGGCTCTCCGGCGCTGTGCGGGCGGGCAATGACGTCGGCAGGGCCGCCGCGGCCGGGCTTGCGGGTGCGGCTTTCCAGAATGCGGGCAACGCCTGTAAGCACCTGGTCGCCAACACGGTGGCCTAGCCCTGGCGTGTCATTGATCTGTTTAAAGTGGTCAAGGTCCAGATACAGTAAGGCTAAGCCTTCCCAGTGGCCGACGCGGACGTGGCCAATCATGTCATCAAGGTCCTCGGCAAGGCCGCGGCGGTTCAGCAGGCCGGTGAGCGGGTCGTGGGTGGCAAGCTCATGCAGGCGCCGGCGCTCTTTGTCGGCTTCGAATGCCTTGTTGTCGGCTTCGGCTTCCTTCCATACAAGGTGTACGAAGTCGTAGGCAAACTCTTCTGAGCGCGCTTGGTCTACAATGGAAACATTGTCGGCAACCAGCAAGCTAAGCAAGCCTAAACGGTGGTCAATCTTATACCGGTCCCGTTCAGTAGATTTGCCGTTACGCTCCAGGCCATACACTGTTATAAGCTGCTCGCGCATCCTCAACAGGTTTTCCTCGCTTACGGCACCGTCTTGTGCCAAATCCTCCATCCAATCCATTGCGAACACTTCGGCAGGGCGCATTGGCCCAGCCATAGATTCTGGGATTGCAACTTCAGCAGTTGCATTTGGTTGGTTTGATTGCGGCGGCAAGGCTTCAGTCATGGCAAACTTTTAGGGAGTGAGCCCTACCAGTAGAAACCGCCGCATTTGCAGCGGCGGAAGTAATGGCAGGGATTGGCTTTGCAGAGCCGGCACTCATAGTTAATCTATATTATAAAATAATTAAATTAATGATTCCAGTATCTTATACCACGATCCCGCTACCCACAACACGTTCACCACAGTAAACAACAGCTGACTGCCCGGCGGTTACGGCCCGCACTTCATCCTTTAAACCTATCTGCCAATTAGTATCTGGCAGTTGTTTAATACTTGTAACAGGGATGAGTTCGGCGCGGTAGCGTGTACGCACAGTATATGTTTCGTTTTCTTGGGGCGGTTGGTTGATCCAGTGCGGGGTGGTTATAACGAGGCTGTCGCTCCATAACCGTTCATCTTGCAGGTCGGCGGTTACGTACACTTCGTTTTTTTCCATGTTTTTGCCAACCACGTAGTATGGCAAGCCGCCGCCCACGCCCAGGCCTTGGCGCTGGCCAATGGTATAGAACAGCGCGCCGTCGTGGCGGCCGATCACTTTGCCGTGCTGGTCGATTATGTCGCCATCGCCTGGCAAATCGTGTACAAATTCCTTCAAAAAGTCTTTAATGCCCACTTTGCCGACAAAACAGATGCCCTGGCTGTCTTTTTTCTCGGCAGTGTACAGGCCAAATTTGCGGGCCAGTTCACGCACAGCCGGCTTTTCGTACTCGCCGATGGGCATCAGGCTGCGGCGCAATGCGTCTTCGGTAACGCGGCACAAGAAGTAGCTTTGGTCTTTGTTGGGGTCAACACCAGCCAGCAGCTGGCCGTCCTGGATGCGCGCGTAGTGGCCGGTGGCAATCATGTCGGCGTCATCTTCCAGCGCGGTTTCCAGGAAAATCTTGAATTTTACTTCTTGGTTGCACATGATGTCCGGATTTGGCGTGCGGCCGGCTTTGTACTCTTCCAACATGTAATCCACCACCTTTTGGCGGTATTCTTTCTGGAAATCGTACATTTTAAACGGAATGTCCAGCTGCACAGCCACACGCTTGGCGTCCTGGTAATCTTCTTTCCAGGGGCACACCATGCCGGGCAAATCCTGGCTCCAGTTCTTCATGTATACGCCCGTGACGTCATAGCCCTGCTCTTTTAGCAGCGCTGCTGTCACCGACGAATCCACGCCGCCGCTCATACCAACGTATACTTTCTTTGACATATCTATATTATTTTAGCAAATTTGAGCGCTCCCGGCTACGGCTTACGGTAACTAGTGCTGCGGGAGACCGCTCACGCGCGGGCAAGTTATCTTGCCCGGCTCCGCTTCGGTTGAGTCTCCCTTCTCACTAGTTACCGCGCGCCTATTCCTCCGGGCGCTCCAAATGGCGGCGCAGCGCGGCAAGTTCGTAGCGGCGCCCCAGCCAGAAGGACGCGAAAATGAGCGGAATACACAGCGCTGCCGGGATCCATAACACCTTGGTAATAGTAATAATGGTGTCTTTGCTGGATTTGTCAGTCGATTGCGTAACCGCGCCGTTCGCCTGCCCCACTAATTGCAAGAACGCCGTCTGCCCGTCTTTGTCGACGCCTTTAATGGTAATGACATAGGTGCCTGCACTGCTGTAGGTGTGATTTATGACCACGTTACCGGCAAAAGGCTCACTGTATAGGGTTGAGGGTTTGCCGTCGCCCCAGTCGACGCTGAGAGCGTACGGCGAGGTGCCGCCATTGATGCTGATTGGCCAGTTGAGCTGCTCGTTCGGGTTGGCGCCGCGTAAGGCGTACAGGCTGGTAAGCGTGAACTGCCGGCCGGCATTGTCGCCAAACTGGCTGTTGTTGTAGGTGACGGTTACGGTGTTGGAGTCTGGGCCGGGCTGGTCCAGGGAGTCAAAAATGCGTGCCACAATCTCGTTGGCGCCATCAAATAACGTAACCTGCAGCGAGTATGAGCCATTCAAGCACTGCGCCGACCCCACGAACACATTGTTGGAGAACACTTTAATAAGCAGGCCGCTGGTACATAAACCAGCCACTGTAATAGGCATTTTGCCGAACGACTGCCCATTAGTTGGCGTGCTGATGGTTGCGGCATTCTTGGGCGCAGGTGTTTTTACGGTACCCTGTACGCCAGATGTGCCGCTGCTGGGGCCGGGCGGCGGAATTGCCGCGCCTGCAAAGCGTGGCAGTGCCAGCACCCCTATGCAAAGCAATGCTGCGCCCACAAGTATCAGCCGGTTTAAAAACTGCCGTTTCACCCTGTTAGCACCCCCTCGTGCCCGTTACCTACCGCCGCCGGCTAGCACGGCGCAAGATACGCCGGTTGTAGTTCCGAACCATACGCGGCAGTATAAATATCAACGCCAAGATCAGCAGCAG
>DATIIE010000015.1:0-66861 GCA_035479955.1 Saccharimonadales bacterium (SeqCode) | reverse complement strand
GCAAACAGAGATATTTACAACACAATAAATACAACATGAGCATTATTGAGCAATTATTACGGATTATTGCCCCGCATCACTGTTTGGGTTGCGGGCGAGAAGGATATGTTTTGTGTCTGGCCTGCGCACAGGCGTTACCGCAGCCGCTAGGCGCCTGCTACCGGTGTGGAGCCACTGCGAATAACAACATCTGTCCCGCCTGCCAGGCGAAGACGGGTGTGGCCGCAGCGTTATCATTTACCCGTTATGAGGGCTTGGCCAAGGAAGCGGTCTATAAACTCAAGTTTGACCGCGCTGCCGCAGCTGCCGCCGACATTGCTGGCGCGCTTGCCGCCCGGTTTGCTCCTGCCGCGTACGCAAACGCTGTAACATATGTGCCCACTGCACCTGCCCGTATCCGCACCAGAGGGTACGACCAAGCGGCACTTATTGCCCGGGCGCTTGCGAAGCGGGCTAGCCTTCCCTGCTACGCACTGCTGGGCCGCAGCCACGGCCACCGGCAAGTCGGCCAAAACCGCGCTGCCCGCCACGCCCAGGCAAGCCACGCCTTTTATATACGCAGGCCAAGTGATGCTGCTAACAGGCGTATATTGCTCATTGATGACGTACTTACAACAGGCGCCACATGCGAAGCGGCCACAGCGGCGCTCCTCAAGGCCGAAGCGGCGAGTGTTGTGTTGCTTACGTTTGCCGCTGCTCCCCGCCCGGCACGCCCATAATAAAAACCCGCTACTTCCTAGGTAACGGGCTAAAAACAAATCTGGCGGAGAGGGAGGGATTCGAACCCTCGATAGAGTCACCCCTATACTGCATTTCGAGTGCAGCGCACTAGACCAAACTATGCGACCTCTCCATAAATGGACGGTATTATTGTAACAGATCAGAATGCTGTGGTGCCAGGAGGCTACGAAAACGGGTTATAGGGATTTACTGGCGGTGGAATATCCGGCGGCGGTGCAGCGCGGTGCAAGTTTACGTTTTGCCCGCTAAGCTGCTGGTAGCTCGTAACTAAGCTGTCGATTGGGGTGATGGAGGGAGGCGCCAGCATCTCCGCCATGTCGATAACCTCCTTGCTGTCATGCCCCAGGCCAACCACGCTGTGCAGCGGCTCGGCCGGGTTTAATATGATGTGGCCGTTAGGATTCCTTACCTCAGGAGATGCGGGGTCGCCAATGACTCCCATCTCCCCTACTCCTAATGTGTTCGTTTGGTGCCCAGGCGACACTGGGGCGGACGGCAGGTTGTCGTGGGCGAGCCCTTTCGTAAGACGATGCGCAAAGCCATGGCAGGTTAAGATACCGCGCTCCTCGAGTACGTCCATAACGGCGCCGCCGATACGCGCCGGAAGATGTAATTCGCGCCGGTTGGCCCCTTCAATATCGGTGCGGCCAGCGTGGCGCGTAGCTTCCCCATCATTACCGGCTAGGGCGATAATTTTATCAACCGGATACGAAATTTTATTGCCGGCTGCGTCATTGCCGATCACCTGTGTGCCAGGCTCGGTATAAGCGGTGAAACGTGCCAGTTCTTGCGGCGTAACAGTGGACGCAGACATATATAAACATTAGCATAATATTGACGTTTTTGCAATAAAAAGAGACTCCTGCAAAGAGGAGTCTCACATATTCAATTTGGTACACCCGACAGGATTCGAACCTACGACCTTTGGCTCCGCAAGCCAACGCTCTATCCAGCTGAGCTACGGGTGCATAATGCTTTTTGCGTGACCTCACGCGCGAGCAACACTAATAATAGCAGATACGAGAAGTTTTTTCCAGAGGTTCGCCTGGGTATTTTACAGGTTAGAAGTGCAGGTTGCGCATGGCGCGTTCCAACGCATCAAGCTGCCCTGGTTCTAGTGGCAGGTGGTTGCCTAAAACGTCCATAATTCTGTGCTCGTCTTCTTCGGCAAAGTAAATGCTGAGTGGCAGGTTAAAGCGCTTCAGCGGCAGGAATGTAATGCTGGAAAATGCCCCCTCGTCTACCACGGCAAAAGAGCGGAATGAGCCATAAGGGTGGAATATTTTACCTACGCTGATACCGCCGCGGTCAACGCGGTATGACACCACGCGCGGCTTGCGTGAACCGGCGACGCCGAATACGGTTGCCAGCACCGCCACAACTGCTACTGAAATGTAGTCGCGCGTTAGCAGGAATAGCCCTGCGCCAATTGCGACGGTAACTAAAATGAGCACAACATACCATAACGGATTTTTTTCGTGCGCAATAAACTCCGACGCTGTCCAGGTGACTGCATTGTCGTCCTGTGGGGCGACAGCCTCTGCTGCTAAATGTTGCTCTGTAGAGGTAGTTGCAGAAGCGTCGCTGCCTTCAGGTCGGTACGACCAAGATCCCTGCTCTTGGTTCTGTGGTGGTTCGTTCTCTCCCCCTGCCATATGCCAGTATTGTACAACGTATTGTTGTTAAGCAGAAGCGTTCCCGCAGAATTTTGGCAATAATAGCCACAGATGATATAATGACCCCTGTTATACGGAAGGGTGTCCGAGTGGTTTAAGGACCTTGTCTTGAAAACAAGTGTGGGGCAACTCACCGTGGGTTCGAATCCCACCCCTTCCGCCATTCGACCAGATTACAGGAGTACATAGTATATGACCAGTCCCGCAGAAGGCGCGCCCCAGCAGCCAGAATTAATTGATAGCCCAGCCAGCCTGAGCGGCCTCAGCATATTAAATCCGGGCGCCAGCGTGGAAATAGTTAGCTTGGGCATGGCCGAATTACAGAACACCCCTGGCGGTGAAGATGTGCTGACAATAGTTACCGGCCGTTACGAAGGCCGCAAGCCGAATGGTGGCGCGTTTGGCTATAACTATGACGCCCAAACTGCAGCCACGCGTATTTTGGATATCGGCGCGCTGCCCATAACCGTTACTGCCGACGGCCAGCTGCCGGTAAAACCACGGTACGCCAGCCTGCATTGGGAAACTCCCGCACCCGACGCCCAGCCTGAGCCAATATTTCAGCCCTTATTGCCCGGCACCACACACAGCGTCCGTACTGAAACCGGCGCTGTAGTTGCCACATATGGCGTTGGCAATGCGGGCGAACTTACGGTTGCGCGCACCACTGAAGCGGCCACCGAAGCCGACGTGCGCTTAGTGGGCGCAGCCGCCCGCCCAGCCGATTATGCCAGGCACCCTGCTGTCGCATCCGTTTCTGTAGCTGAAGCTGTTATGCACCGCCAGGTTAGCTTGGACACCTCCCCTGCTACAAAGGTGAAAGACGGCTACCACTTAGAGATTGAAGCTGGCCAATGGGCGCTGCCCGTAGCCGAAGGCGAAACACCGGCTACAGCAATCGTCGGCCGCACCCTAATGGTTCCATATGGTGCCGACCGGGCATATGAGACAATCACCGCCCAAATACTGGCATCCCGCCAGCAGGCCCAGAGTGAAGGCCCGGCTACTGTCGGCAAGTACACTACTATTGGCAAGGATGAGCCGCCCCGCGCTCCAGGCCAGCCACACCGCCGCAGGTGGGCGCGCGGCAATGGCCCAGGCTCGGCATAAAACCCCTCGCCAACAGAGATAAAATATAGTACAATTCTCTGGTCGAGCCGAAAAATAGAACTTTTGGCAGCAAATGGAGAGGTACCCAAGAGGCTGAAGGGGTCGGTTTGCTAAATCGATAGGGGGGAGCAATCCCCCGCGAGGGTTCGAATCCCTCCCTCTCCGCCAACGAAAAACACCTTGGAATCAACCCAAGGTGTTTTTCTGTTACGTTGCAAAAACATGTTTTCATGGTAAAATATACTTTATGAGCAACCGCCCCGCCGGTTTTAACCCAGAGCCACTGTTTAACCTTCCCCGAGGCACGGTTATCGACTTTATTCCGCCTGCCGAGCGCGCCAATTATTACTTGCGCGGTGCTTCGTTGGGCGCACTGGCCTTAAACCTGGCACATGGCGTTAACCGCGTTAACCCCCGCGACGATTTTTTTATGCACGTTGTTGCTAAGCGAACAGACAATGACCACGCATACGCGCACGGGCATGCCTACATGCTGTCACGCGGCGGCCTGTACCAAGGCCACTTTAACCAGGGAGAGGCTGAAGAACTGGCGGCCATGACCGGCCGCACGGGCGTGCATGCTGTGCCAGGTATCATAATTGGCTTCCCGCGCGCCACAACCGAGCTCGTTACCCCCCCTGTTAACTTTCATCCCGTCATTGGCAATGAGGTACCATTTAGCGGCATAGACCCGTATTCGCAGATTGCTATCAGCGCCCTGCTGGGGGTAGATGTGGCAAATATGCCGCTAACGCCTGGTGTAACGCGGCCTATCCCTCCTGAGAATGTTATCGTTGTGTAGTTAGCCTTGGGCCGGCGGCCGCGGTTTTGGCTGCTTGTTTTCTGTGGGCGGCGCAACCACATGTTCGTGGCGCGTGGCCATTGCTGGCTTGCTGTCGTCACTGGGAATTAAATCTGGCGCGTCACTTTTGGGATGGGGCTTCCCTTGCGTGCGCAAATCAATCGCATTTTTTGGCTTTGTTACGTGGAGTGCAATCAGCGCGGCAATCCCCAACACCACACATGTCAGGCCGAAGATGACCCACCAGTTCCGCAGGTCGTCGGCCAATGACTGCACCAGGTTGCTGATTTGCGGCTGCAAAGATGTGTTCGATGTTTGCGAATCAGTAAATTTATGTGCAAGTTGGTGCACTGCAAAACTACTCAGCCAGCCCAGCACCGCGCTCAATGCGCCAACTGTGATGCTGGAAATGGCCACCCGCCGCACGCCAACGCGGCGTGTGACACTCAAAAATACCATGGCCGCTGCCAGCAGCAGTGCTAGCACGGCACCGCCATAGACGCTCCATGTTACGGCGCGGTAAATGCCTGGCGCTTCGCGCAGCTGTTCCTGCAGCGGTTTGCCGTCGGATGTTTTGAGAGTGCTGGCGTTTAGGGTCGGGTCCTTTAGAAAGTCGCCGTTCATAATGTCATCGTGCGCTTTCGCGGCGATGGCATTTATGTCTGCGCCGGGCGGCACGCAGGTGGCATTAAATACATCCACGCCTTCATACGGAATCGTGTTGGCCGGGCACGCTGGCAATGAGCTTAACCGCTGCTTTGCATATTGCTGCAACCCATTGGCAAGGTTGGCTTTGGCCTGTGAAAAGTCGAGGCTGAATTGCAAGCTGGCCGCATCGCCGCTCAGCCAGGTGTAGGTTGCGTCAATCACCTGCTCTGTTTGCGATTGCAGCAGCTGCGGCGGGAACGCCTGCTCAATTATTTTTTGCACTTCCGGGCGGTTTACCGGCACATCGCTGCTTGCGCCACCGGGCTCGGCGGTCTTGCTTTGCTGTTTTAATATGGCGGCTATGGCTGAGTCGTATAAGCCGCTGCTGGTAATAGATGTTTTCAGCTGGTGCGGCGTGCTAAAAACTTGGTACAGGCTCCAGGTTAACCCAAAGCTGAACAGCGTGATACCTAGGAGTGATGCAGCGGCTGTCAGGGCTGCTTTACGTAAGAATTGCATATGCTTATTGTAGCCCTTTTCGCAGGCCGCCGTATACCTATTTGCATTCCAGGGGTGGCGTCTTATATAATCGCCTCATTATTACAGAGAGGAGTCTCCTGTGGGATTAGGATACGAGCTGCGGCCGGTACAGTTAGTGAATGGCGGCCCAACTTATTTAGCGCACTCATCGGCATCTATTATGCCGGAGGCGGTTATTGGCGAAGGGGTGAGAATCCACGCCGGCGCTGTTATTGAAGGCGAAGCAGCACTGGCTGATGGCAGTATCGTAGGAATGGGCGCCCATATAAATGGCGCCCATCTCGCCGAAGGCGCCGCAGCCTGGGACCATTCCCAAGTGCGGCCGGGCGCCCGTTTAGGCGCTGGCGCAGCAATAGGCCATGCCAGTGTCGTAAACACCAATGTGCAAATTGGCCCCTACAGCCGCATCCAAAACCACGTATCTATTCCGGAGGGCATAACCGTGGCCAGCTCAGTGTTTATCGGGCCGGGCGCTAAGTTCCCGAACGACCGCCATCCGCGCGCGTTTGGCCCCTGGGAAGTCGGCGAAACAACAATCGAGTTTGGCGCGTCCATTGGCGCCAACGCAACCGTAGTGTGCGGCGAGCGCGACAAGCCAATGCGTGTTGGGGCGTTTGCTACCCTGGCGGCGGGCAGCGTTGCCACAAAACCCCTGCGCCCCTTTGGCCTATATAACGGCAACGAGCAGATTGGCTGGGTTGACCCTTGCGGCTTCACCCTCTCGCACAATGCAAATAAAGCGCCAAGTTTCTGGCGCCTTACCAGCGAACTGGACGATGCCCTGGCGGCTGACACGCGCCTGACGCCGGAACGCCGCACCGAAATCAAGCGCCATGTGGCTGCAGCCTACGCCGAACTCCAGTCCTAGCTGCTTACGGCTCCTGGCCGAATGCGGCTAGTTGTTGGATTTTTTGGCGCCAACTGGTATCATATGGCTATGAATGAGGAGCGGTTGGGCCGGCGGCTGCAAGCTGCGCGGGTGCAAGCAGGGTTAACGCAACAGTCGTTGTGCCAAAAGGCCAACCTCAGTTACTCCACGCTTACGAAAATTGAGCGCGGCGCCATTAAGTCGCCCTCCATCTTCACTATCCAAAGTATCGCTACCGCCCTGGGCATTGGCCTGGACGAACTTATGGGCGGCGCCACTGCCGCGGGCACTGCAGCTCCGCACACCCCTAAACTGCACAGCAAAAGCGGTGTCAGCTTCGTATACTTCGACATTAACGGCTGCCTGGTGCGCTTCTTCCATGGCGCCTTTTCGCGTTTAAGCGAGCAAACCGGCGCCTCACCCGATGTTATCGAGATGATTTTCTGGCACTACAACGACCTCGTCTGCCGCGGCGAAATGGACATGCCGGCCTTTAACCAGAAGCTGGCCGAGGAACTGGGCATCCACAACGTTGACTGGATGGATTATTACCTGGACGCTGTTGAGCCGATCCCGGTGATGCACGACCTGGTGCGCTGGGCTGCCGAGCGCTACCATGTAGGCCTGCTTACTAACATCATGCCTGGCTTCGTAGACGAGCTTAAGAAGCGCAGCTTAATACCAAACATCCCGTACGACACCATAATTGATTCTTCTAAGGTAAAAGCAATAAAGCCCGAAGCTGAAATTTACAAGATCGCCAGCGAGCGCGCCAACTGCCCTGCCTCGCAAATCCTGCTGGTAGACGATTCGCGCGTGAACCTTATGGCCGCCGAAAAACAGGGCTGGCACGTGCTATGGTTTGACGATTACCGCCCGGATGAATCTGCCGAGCGGGTGCGTAGCTCGCTTGAGCCTGCGGAATAATTTTTACTTTTCCAGGTGTGCGCACGCTGCGCAAACACCTTGAATCTCTATTTGGTGCGCGGTTGGCGTAAATTGGTGCGCGGCCGCTAGTTTAGTGATGAGTGTTTCCAACTCGTGCTCGTTCATGGGTATGGTTTTGCCGCAGCGCACACAGGTAAGGTGGTGATGGTGCTCGGCAAACTTGTCGGTCAGCTCCAGCTTGTACTTCCAGCCGGTGTGCAGGCGCTGCGTTATGCCCAGGCGTTCAAACAGTTCAACGGCGCGGTATACGCTGGCGCGGTCCACCTGCCCTGTTTTTTCTACCAGAGTGTGCATGCCGAGCGGCTCTTTGCCGAGCAGCGCGTCAAACACAGCCAAGCGCGCTTTCGTAACGCTATAGCCGTTGGTTTTTAGCAGGGCGCGGAAGGCGTCGCGGGGCAAACTCATATAAATACGGTAACATGTATTGCGACTTTGTTGCAACTACAGCGTGGATGACCTGCTGACAGAGGCTAGTCCTGGAAGCGCTTCTTTTCGAGCTTCAGGTTTTGCAGGCGCATGTCCGTTTCTTCCAGCTGCTGGCGGGTTTGCGCTACAACTGTTTCCGGCGCATTTTCCACATAACTCTTGTTGCCCAGGCGGCCTTCAAGGCGCTTCTTGGCCTCTGTTTCGGCCTGCTCTTGCTCGGCCAGCTTGCCTAGGTACTTTCTGGCTGCAGATTCGCTAATGTCCAGGCGCAGTTCGAGCTTGGTTTGGGTGAGTTTTACACCGCCAGCTGCTGTGCTGCGTTCCACCTTTTCCAGGTGCGCCAGGCGGGCAATCAGGGCGGCGTTGGCAGTGACAATCGGCGCCTCGGTATAGTACAGCGTTGTTTTGTGGACGCCTACCGCCTTCATAACGGCGCGTACTTCGCCCACAATGCCCTTCACTTCGTCGAAGGCGCGCATGCGCTTCTTATCGGCCTGTGGGATGCCTGTGGGCCATGCTCCGCTGGCCAGCACTGTATTTGGCGCCCAGGCCAGTGTTTGCCAGATAGTTTCCGTCAGGAACGGCGCAAACGGATGGGCAATGGTTAAGATGACCTCCAGGGCGTAAGCTAGCAGCGCCTTGTTCTCCTCTGCCTTGCTGGCTTCGATGTACCAGTCGGCAAAATCGTCCCACACAAAGTGGTAGAGGGTTTCGTACGCTTCGCTGAAGCGGTATTGCTCCAGATAGTCACTAACCGTATCTGTGGTTTCGGCCAAACGGCTCAAGATCCAGTGGTCGGCGTCGCTGTGGGCCTCAACACTGGGCAGGGTCTTGGGGTTACCCACCTTCTCTTCTACATAACGGGCAATGTTCCATAGTTTGTTGCAGAAGTTGCGGGCGCCAATTACCTTTGGCAAGCCAAACGGCTGGTTGTTGCCGGCGCTTTGGCCGGTGATAATGCCCATGCGCAACGCGTCGGAGCCATGCTCGTCGACAATTTCCATGGGGTTGACCACGTTGCCTTTGCTTTTGCTCATTTTTTGGCCGTGCTCGTCCAGGATAAGGCCGTGCAGGTACACGGTTTTAAAGGGTACATCGCCGGTTACGTACAGGCCCAGCATCAGCATGCGGCTGACCCAGGGGAAGAGGATGTCGAAGCCGGTTTCCATCAGGCTTAAGGGGTAGAAATCTTTAAAGTCGGTGCCGTCTGGGAAATCGAGGGTGCTGTAGGGCCACGAGCCGCTGCTGAACCAGGTGTCAAATACGTCTGGGTCGCGGCGGTAGGTTTTGCCGTCTTTTTCAATGATTTCTTTGGTGAGGTCGGCGTCGTCGTATATCCAGTCGTCGGTGTCATCAACGTTTTGGTAGGCCGGAATGGGGATGCCCCAGGCGATCTGCCGGCTGATGTTCCAGTCTTTCAGGTTTTCCAGGTAAGCAATCAGCTGGCGTTTCTTGCTTTCAGGGTGGAATGCCACCTTCCCTTCTTTCAGCGCCTGGATGGCGGGTTGCGCAAGCGGCTGCATCTCGATGAACCACTGCTCCATAAGCATCGGTTCAATAACAGTGTCGCACTTGTAACAGTGGCCAACGCGGTTTTTGTAGTCTTTGTCTACTTTTACAAGCAGCCCCTTTTCTTCCAGGGCGGCTACTACGGCTTTGCGGGCTTCCATAATAGTGAGGCCTTCGAAGCGGCCGGCAAAGTGGTTGAGCGTGCCGTCGTGGTTGATAATGCGCTTGGCCGGCAGGTTGTGGCGCTGGGCAACATCCCAGTCGTCAAAGGAGTGAGCCGGTGTGATCTTCACAACGCCTGTGCCGAAGTTAGGGTCAACCATTTCATCGGCAACAACTTGCACAGTGAATGGGCCGTTTACGCCTTCAATTTCAATTACCTGGCCTACATATTTTTGGTAGCGCTTGTCGTCGGGGTGTACGGCTACGGCGGTGTCGCCGAATTTTGTTTCCGGGCGGGTGGTGGCCAGGGTGAACGGGCCATATTTCATGTAGTACAGCGGGGTGGTTTGCTCACGGTAGACCACCTCGATGTCGGCAAAGCCAGTGCGGTGGTGGGTGCAGTAGTTAACCAGGCGTTCACCTCTGTAGATATGACCTTCATCCCACATTTTTCTGAACGTGGCGTAGGCGCGTTTTACGATTTTGTCGTCGAGTGTGAAAGTATAGCGGCTCCAGTCCACCCCTGCCCCGAGGCGCCGGAACTGGTCTTCAAAGTTTGTGCGGTTCTGGGCGACGAAGTCCCAAATTTGCGCGTATAACTCTTCACGGGTGAAATCGAAACGGCTCTTCCCTTCTTTGGCGAGCTGCTTTTCATATACCACCTGCGTTTCAAAACCGGCGTGGTCGGCGCCAGGCAGCAACAGGGCGCTCTCACCTTTCAGGCGGTGGTAGCGCACCGAAATATCCTGGATGCCGAGGGTCATAGCGTGGCCAAGATGCAGGTTGCCATTAGCATTGGGTGGCGGGACGACGACAGAATAGCTTTTCCCGGTTTTACGTGGTAGAAAAGCCTGGGTTTTTTCCCAGAGTGCGTAGATGTCGGCCTCATACGCGGCCGGTTCGTACACCTTCGGTAACTTCATAGTCGTTCCCTTTGAGCTAAAGTTAGTGATATCAAACAACAGCATAACACTTTATGGAGTGATTTACCACCTCTGTTAATACAGCACTATGGTACCTGCCGCATTGTCGCAAAAATGAGAATTTTTCACATGAAAAAAGCCAATGCAAACAGGGCTTTTCGCGTGAAAGCCCACCTCAAATCCACCCCAATTGCAGGGATAGAAAAACCGGCTGGTACGACCAAACCGTACATAGTAATAGTCTCTGGATGGGTATGTTTTATTTTCACGTTTTTATTTTTGTGCTGGAACAGAATAGGCGGGGTTGCCTCGGATGTCAAGCAGGTTTTACAGGGATAATTACATAGAAAGGTTAGGGGCAGTTTCCAAAGCGAACGGGTCCACGGTTGGGCGGCCGTGCTGCATATGGAAACAGCCCAACGTGGCGATCATGGCGCCGTTGTCGCCGCATAATTTGCGGTCGGGATATTCAATAGGCAAGGGGATGCGCTCAGCCAGCTGGCGACGGAGTTCGGCATTGGCTGCCACGCCGCCGCCAATCACAAAGCTCTTCGGAGCAAACTCTTCAAACGCCAATACGGCTTTGTCTACCAGTGTTTCGTAAGCGATGCGCTCAAAACTGGCAGCCAGGTTGGCTTTCTGGGTGTCATTAAGCATGTTCGGCAACTGGATAGAGGGCAGGGAATAGTCTCTGCCAACAGCTTCCTGGGCGGCACGCAGTACTGCGGTCTTCAGGCCGGAGAAGCTAAAGTCGTACTTATGTTCCAGACGGGCTTTGGGTAAACGGAACGCTTTAGCGTCGCCTTGCTGGGCGAGTACTGAAACGCTGATGCCGCCGGGGTAGGGAAGCCCTAAAATTTTTGCGACTTTGTCGAAGGCTTCCCCGACAGCGTCGTCTAATGTTTGGCCTAATAATGTGTAGTCGAAATGGTTGCGCCACACCACAAGCTGGCTGTGGCCGCCGCTTACAATCAGCCCTAACATTGGGAACACGGGCTGGGAAGTGCGCATAGTAAGGCCCGTAAGCGTGGTTTCGGTAAGGAAATTAGCGTAAATATGCCCCTCAACGTGGTTGATGGCGTACAGCGGCTTATTTTTCACAATAGCCAGTGTGCGTGCGGCCAATACCCCAATAAGCAGGCTGCCGTTCAGGCCAGCGCCATAAGTAACGGCAATGGCGTCGATGTCGTCCCAGGTGCAGTCGGCGTCGTCCAGCGCCTGCTGGATTACCGGCATCACGGCCTCAATGTGGCTGCGGGCGGCAATTTCCGGCACCACGCCGCCGTATTGCACATGGATATCCATGCTGCTGGCCACCACATTACTCAGCAACCGCCGGCCGTCTTCAACCACAGCGGCGGCAGTTTCGTCACAGCTCGACTCAATGCCCAGGACTCTCATTGGCCATATAATACCACAAAAGGACAGGGGACTGGCGCTGCGTAACAGATAGGCTTATACTCTGTGGCATGCGTACACTCATTAAAAAAGTCATCCCTCGTTCATTATTTCGTAAAATTGAGCCAGTCGGCCATCTTGGCGAAGCCATGCTGCGCCAGGCCAAAGCTGGTTTCCCGGCAAAAGGCATCAAGGTCATCGGTGTAACCGGCACCGACGGCAAAACCACCACCAGCACGCTTATTACTGCCATGCTGCGTGAAAGCGGCCATAAAGTGGGCATGATGACCACTATCTCGGTGGACTACGGCGACGGCAAGGGTGCCCAGCCCAACCCCTCGCGTTTGACCACGCTGAGCGTGGGCTCGCTCATCAACAAGATTGTGAAAATGAAGGCCAACAAAGTTGAATGGCTTGTTTTGGAAACCACCAGCCACGCGCTGGCGCAGCACCGTGTATGGTCGATCCCGTACAGCGTTGCTGTTTTGACCAACTTGGGCCACGAGCATTTGGACTACCATGGCACGTTCGAAAACTACCGCAAAGCCAAGCGCATGCTGTTCCAACAAACCGACCGCAACCGTGCCGGCCTGCGCGTGGGCGTGGCTAACGCCGACGACCCGAACGGTGAGCTGTTTGCCTCAGCCGTTAAAAACCCAATTTTATACGGCGTGAAAAAAGGCGGCCTGCGCGCCCATGATATTAAGCTGACGCCAAACGGCAGCACCTACGTTGCCAAAATTGACGGCGACGAATACCACATTACATGTAACCTGCCAGGCAGTTTCAATGTGTACAACTCGCTGGCAGCTGTGGGCGTTGGCCGGGCCATTGGCCTAAGCCGCGAGCAAATTGAAAAAGGCATCGCCAGCTTGCACGCCGTGGAAGGCCGCATGACCCACGTCGACGAAGGCCAAGACTTTAGCGTCATTGTAGATTACGCCCACACGCCCGAAAGTTTTGAAAAATTGTTCAAGGAAGTACGGCCGCTGGCTACGGGCCGCATCATTTCTGTGTTCGGCTCGGCCGGGCGCCGCGACGAAGCCAAGCGCGCATTGCAAGGCCAGGCTGCTGGCCAAGGCACTGACGTGGTAATCGTGACCGAAGAGGACGACCGCGACATCGACGGCCAGGAGATTTTAGAGCAAATCGCCAGCGGGGCAGAGAAGACCGGCAAGAAACGCGGTCGCGACTTATTCCTAGTGCACGACCGTGAAGAAGCGGTGCAAACCGCCATTGGCATGGCCAAGAAGGGCGACATTGTACTGCTGCTGGGCAAGGGGCACGAGAAATCCATCCTTAGCAACGGCCCCAAGGCAGCTGAGCTGCGCCATCTCCAACAAGACGACAGCGACCCGCGCCGTACCGTAAAGCGCGATTACGACGAAATCGCCGTGGCCCGCAAAACATTGAAAGCGCTCAAAAAGAAGCGCTAACCCCCCACCTGCCAAAGCCCTACATACTACAGAATTTGCCCCTCTCATAACAGGGGAGTTAGTGATATATATCACAATATATTTCTTGTGCCCGCCCGAAGTGCTATCGTACGCCATATAGGTACGAACTATGGGCGTAGAGATAAACAACCACCCGCCAGAATGTGACCCAGTTGCTGCTGCGTATATTACGAGTTTATGCGCGGAGCTAAAAGCGCTGCACCCCCGATCGTATGAGTATGGCCAGATGGCCGGGATAATCGCAGAGCTGGCTGTGCATGAAGGCTATGACCTTATACTGTCCGCCCCGGGCGTGTCTGCCGAAGGTAACCCCGAAGTTGCGCTGCCTGTGCCAGAGGCATTCACAACCGCCACGCCGATAAGCGGGGTAGAGGTTCCGGCAGAACAGTTCACACATATGGAGCCACTGCTGGGCGAAGGCCTGTATGTAGTTGACGGTGCTGAACTGACCACCGACGCCGAAAAAGTAGTGCGCGTGGTTGACCTGCGCCCGCAGGTGGCCGGCGTGCTGGGCGACATAGTGCCCGACGCTGCAGAAACAGAGCGGCTGGAAAGCCATTTCTACCGCGACCTGCGCGTGTATATCGACAACGGCTGGGCGCGCAATGCTGTGCGCCGCAACACGGGCATGTCAGGGCCGTTTTACTCACGCTATGTGGGCGCTAAGTCGCGCACATATTGGGGGCCGGTGCGCGTGGTGGAACGGGACGGAAATCATGTACTCACCGTTGCCCGGTTCGCCCACAACGGCAACGACCCGAATAAAGAAGTGAAACTGTACCGCCGGCTTTTTGGTATGACGCTGCGGCACATTAATTAGCAGTTGCTGGCGTGCCACATAATTGACATTCCATCGCCTTTATGCTAATAATTAAGATGTAAATAGCGAAACAAACACATGAGCGAAGCAGTACGCACCATACCCCAGCCAGATGTAGCCACCGCACCCGCGCAGGCGCCGGCTGAGCAGGCCGCCTCTACCCCAGAACGTGATGCGCAGCTAAAAGAGCTGTTTGGTGTAGATTACGACTACGCGCACGATTCTGGCATCATCGATATGTTCGATTACCGTCCAGCAGAAGGGGTGGACGGCCTTATGCACACTTTTGCGGGCGACGTGGAAACCGGCGGCTTTCACCACGAGCCATCGGGCAAAGTGTTGGGTAATGTTACGCTGCCCAATGGTGAAGAAGTGCCGGCAAGGGAAGTGGACCGCTCCCACCTTGAAGGCGCCAACAGCGCCCACAGCCGTTGGTACAAAGAGCGCCCAGCCGAACCGTTCCTCGCAAAAATCGCCCTGGACGGCCGCCCGAAAATGCAGCTTACCAAAGCACCGAACGGCGAACAGCACCTCATGCATACCCGCAACGCCATGTTCCCGAATGAGTATGATGCGCTGGGCGTGGCGCAAGCGGTTCGCCAGGCCGTTAACACGCAAGACGAATCAAAAGCACGCGCTTCAGTAGATTCGTACGGCGAACCAGTGGTCGTTACACAAGGCGAAGCGGTATTAATTGACGGTGTCTCAAAAATGCCTATCCGCTTGATATTAAATGCCGACACTAAGCGGGTGAAGGCAGCATTCCCCATGATTTCCGGCAAAAAGGGCATTATGGATTTGGAGCCAGAGCAGATGTGGGCGCACGCCACTGGTAGCCCGGCCAGCCAGCAGAACCTACATAAGTAGTTTACGAAAACACTTAAAGAGTATATAATCACAATTCATGAACGAGGCTGGCAAAGAGAGATACTTAGCTTTTGATTTATTCGGACGCGTTGCCGACCATGTTGGCGTAGATGCGCTCCGTGAAGCTGTAGATTTTGCCCGCGGCGAATGGGCTGAAGGCCGGCCTGGCCCGGTGATATCATCGCCCGACGAAGTAGTGCCGCCGTACTCTATAATTTTAGGTGAAGACCTGGTAAGTATCCGCTGGGGGCAAGAGCGTGGCTCACTCCCGGTCGAAGCACTAGCCGGGCTTATGAACGCCGAAGCACAGCGCGCCTAGCTGTTGCCAGGTTTTAGCTGCGCAGTTCCAGCGTCATACACTTAACGCCGCCGCCGGATTTGCGGAATTCCAAAATGGGCGTGCCAATAACTTCAAAGCCTGCTGCTTTGTATTTGTCGAGCAAGCTCTGTGATTCGTCGCTGGTGATAATAGTTTTGCCGTCGCTTACCGCGTTCAGGCCAAAGCCTTGGGCTTCTTCCAGTGTGGCTTCAATCACGTTTGGTATGGCGGCGCGCAGGCGTTTTTGGCTGTCTTCGTCGATGGCGGCAGGGTAGAAGGCGACAGTGTCGTTACTTAAAACGGCAACAGAAGTGTCTAGGTGGTAAAAGAACGGGTCTACGATGTGCAGCGGCACAACCTCAAGGCCAAAGTAATCACGCATTTCCTGGGCGGCCTCAGGGTCGGAGCGGAAGCCGTAGCCAGCTAGAATTTTATTGCCGCACACTAAGTTGTCGCCGCCGCCTTCAAAACGGTGCACGGCCTGTTTCATTTGCGAGCCGTAGCCATTGGCCTCGAACCATTTTTTAAAGTGTTCGGTTTCGGGTTGGCGCTCAGGGAAGCGGAAGCTGCTGAGCAAAATTTTGCCGCCAATCATAAGGCAGCAGTCGGTGGAGAACACCATGTCGGGTAAATTTTTTACCGGGTCAGCCAGCACCACCTCCCAGCCAAGTTGTTTGGTGTAGATGTCGTACACCTTTTGCCACTGCTCAACAGAGATGGCATGGTTGACCTGGTTTTCCTCGTGCATCCAGGCGTTAATTTCGTATTCGATGCCGAAATAATCGGCTGGAGTCATGAGTATTTTTTTAGGCATAGGCACCATTATAGGGCACAGCTAACAGATGGTATAGTTAGGGCATGAGTTCAAGGGAGAAGCGACCCGGTGCCGGTGCAGACGATATTTTGGCGACACTTACAACGGCCGGCATACCTATGGAGCCCGTGGCTCTTAGCCGCCGCATTATTGTGGGGCATGCAGAAGGGCATGAGCTAGCAGAGTTCGTATCGTCTGAATATGGCGTACGCATACTGGCTGTGCCCGAAAATGGCACAGACGCCTTATGGCGGGCGCGGCTTGCCGACAATGCTGTGCCTGTGCCAACAAAGGTGGGCAGCGAATCTGGCATTGGTTTGTGGCTGATTCCACCAGGCACCCACACACTAGGGGATAGCGCCCACCTGATTGCCGTTCATCCAGAGAAGTATGGCCGCTTGCTCCGAATGGTGGGCGAAGCGCATCGGACCGCATACGACAGCGGCCTAGGCGGCATAGCACCTATAGAAGGCGTGCAGCTTATTGACCGTTTCGCTTTTGCGCCAGATGTGCAGTCCCCGGACGGCATCGGCGTATTCTTGCTTCCGCCATATAACTTCGACCCATCAGCGCGCCGCGATGATTTTGCCCACGGTATAGTCGATGAACTTTCCCAGTTGCCCGGCCTGTTCCAGCAGAAGCAGCTCCTGGCGCTCGGCCAACAATTACAGGAAGGTGGGGGTGGGATTTAACATGCGCATGGAAAATTTGCAGCCTGGCGAAAGCCTGCGTTCGCCGTCCCATCAGGAGCAGGCGTTCATAGACCGTTTGGGCATGCACAACGCCCGGCTATCTGGCACTATGCCAGATATGGCCGCCCGGCTCGACCACAATGGGCATATAGCATCAGACCAATTAGCTCAGCGCTTTGACAATACCAACTTTTCACCAGATGTATTGGCGCCTTTTCGGGACCATGGCGAAAAAGGGCCCGCCGAGCTGACATTTGCCCGCAAGCCTTTGCTAGAGATGGGACATGAAGAGTCATACCACGGCACATTTTTAGGAGAACTGCGCATGGCGTCTGCGGACGGGGCAGTGGTGGACACCCGGTTAGTGGCGGTGAAGCCGTTCATGCTAAACGAGGGCAGTAACCTAGCGCAGGAAGTAGGTATGTTGCAGCGGGCACGCCAACAAGGGCTGTCTACCTTAACGCCGCTGGCAATTATTGCAGACCGTTGGAGCGAAGTTCCGCGGTATTACTTAGTGACAGAGCACCTGGATGAGCTATCTACCCTCGTCGCTGAAAACTGGCGTGGCATCCAGGCTGGCGAAGTTGCCGAGCGCTTGCAACCTGCCGTGCAAATGATGTTGGCCTTGCATGAAAAAGGCATGGTCCATGGCGATCCGCAGTTTAAGAATGTGGCTACCAGCGAGAAGGAAGGTAAGATTATTGTCCACGACATGGAAGAGGGCACGAGCATCCAAGACTTACTAGACAAGACAGGTCCGGATGATCCGGTGCCCGAGCAGTTGGTATTGTCGCTCCGTCAGGAATTTTACAGAGTGCGCTTGTCTATGCGTGACTATGTTTATCCTAATTTGCCGGCTGACCAGCGCCCTAATACACCTGAGGAACGGTTTATGTTTGAGCTGGATACGTTGTTTGAGCAGTATCATATGGCGCTGAGCCAATCTGATTCGCCGCACCGTAGCGTGCTCGACCGCACCTATAAAATCGTGCTGGAGCGCACTCGCCAGGAAGTGAGCGAGGGCCGGGAGCCGCAGCCTGGCGACGTACCTAGCAGCACAGCCCGCACTTGATTTTTTAAGCAGCCGTGTGTAATCTTGACGCGTGGTTGGCACTTCGATATAGTGAGTGCTAACGCGTCAGCACTCATGCATGCAAAGTGCTAGCGTTCTCAACGAACACTTATTAAGGGAGGATAGAGATGAGTATTCCTGTGCAACCTCTTGCAGAATATGTAGTAGTACAGGCTGAGGAAGCCCAAACTAAAACCGCCAGCGGCTTGTTTTTGCCGAGCGGCGCAGCCGAAAAGCCAAAGGTAGCCAAAGTTGTAGCTGTTGGCCCGGAAGTAACCGCTGTAAAAGTGGGCGACCGCGTGCTGTACAAAAACGAGTACGAATCCACGACTGTTAAAGTCGACGGTGCAGAGTTTACCGTTGTTTTCCACAAAAACATCATCGCCACAATTAAATAGGAGACTCCACACATGGCAAAAAAAGTATTCTACGATGACGACGCCCGCAAGCGCGTGCTGGCCGGTGCCGAAATTTTATACAACGCTGTAAAGACAACCATGGGCCCCAAAGGCCGCAACGTGGTTATTAGCAAAAGCTACGGCAGCCCAACCGTAACCCACGACGGTGTAACCGTTGCCAAGGGCGTGGAAATTGCTGACGCCGACGACGAGACCCTAGGCTACAAAGTTGGCGCCGAGCTGATTAAGCAAGCCGCCAGCAAAATGAACGATGTAGCCGGCGACGGCACCACCCCCGTAACCGTGCTGACCTACCACATTTTGAACGAAGCCAACAAGCTGATTGCTGCTGGCCACAACCCAATGTTACTCAGGAAGGGCTTAGAAGCTGCCGCCCAGGACGTACTGAGCAAATTAGAAGGCATGCGTGAAGACATCCAGGGCAAGAAGGGCCGTATTGCCGAAGTTGCTACCATTAGCGCCGGCGACGCCCTAATTGGCGACCTGATCGCCGACATTATGGAAAAAGTTGGCCGCGAAGGTGTGGTCACTGTTGAAGAAGGCCAGGGCCTTTCACTGGAAAGTGAAGTGGTTGAAGGCTTCACCATCGACAAGGGCTATGTCAGCGCCTTAATGGTTACCGACACTGCCCGCATGGAAGCTGTATACACCAAGCCTGCCGTGCTTATTACCGACCGCAAAATCAGCTCTATCCAGGAATTCCTGCCGATCCTTGAAAAACTGGCACAGTCCGGCAAGAAAGACTTAGTAATTATTGCCGAAGACATTGAAGGCGAAGCCCTGGGCACGCTGATTTTGAACCGCCTGAAGGGCGTATTCAACACCGTAGCCATTAAGGCCCCAAGCTTTGGCGACCGCCGCAAGGAAATCATGGACGACATCGCCATCCTTACCGGCGCCACCGTTATTTCTGAAGAGCGTGGTTACACCTTTGAAAACGCTGACCTGAACATGATCGGCTCCGCCCGCAAGGTGATCGTCGGCAAAGACGACACCACCATTGTGGAAGGTGCTGGCGCAGCTGCCGACGTAACTGCCCGCATTAAGCAAATCAACGCCCAAATCGATGCCGCCAGCGGCGACTACGAGCGCCAGGCACTCGAGCAGCGCCGCGCCGCTCTCTCTGGCAAGGTTGCGGTCATTAAAGTTGGCGGCGCCACCGAAACCGAAATTGAAGAGAAGAAGTTCCGCGTAGACGACGCAGTTGCCGCTGTGAAGGCTGCACTTTCTGAAGGTATTGTGCCTGGCGGTGGCGTAACGCTGATTAACCTGAGCGCTACCATTACCTCCAGCAACGATGACGACGCCGCTGTTGCCGCCGGCAAGATGATACTGAAGAACGCTTTAGAACAGCCGTTCCGCATTTTGCTAAGCAACGCCGGCCTCAACCCCGACGAATGGCTGCCACAAGTGCGTGCAGGCAAGCCCGGCTATGGCGTTAACGTAAACAACCCGGCTAAGCTGGTAGACCTCAAGGCGAACGGTGTTGTTGACCCAGCCCGCGTAACCAAAGAGGCACTACTCAACGCTGTAAGCATTGCCGGAACCAGCATGACCATGGGCGCCTTGGTTGTGGAAATCCCGGAGAAAAAAGATGCCGGCGGAGCACCCGATATGTCCGGCATGGGCATGATGTAGTGGTACAATAGAATCAAACAAACAGCAGAAAAGGAGTCGGCTGAGGTGGCCGGCTCTTTTTAATTGGCTGTAGGATTTCGTTGTAACTGGGGGGGTGAAAAAGAGGTTAGCGCCCGTAGCGGTGCACACCGTAGCCGTTGGTAAGACCGGCGCCACCAGTGGCTTGGTCTTTGCCATTCAGCATGCGGATAAGAGACCCAAAGCCCAGCAAGCTGGCAATGCCCAGGCCGCACGCGGCCAGGAATTCTTTGCGTGTCATCTCTTTTTCCATGAGGTTTTGTAGTGCTTTGTTCATGGTCATTTTTTGTTTTTAAGTTTGTAACCTGATTGTAGGCCAGGTTGCCTAAGGCGTCAAGCCGCTTATGCTGCTTCGGGGGAGTTTCCCTGGCGGGGTGCCACACGGTAGGTGTTTGCTGCTGGTACGCGGCGTGGCACGAAATCGTTGAAGTAGGCGCGGCGCGGCGGCTGTGCTGCACGGGATATGGGCCGGCTGGTGGCAGCGGTGCGGGTGGTGCGCTGGGCCTGTTGGGGCTGCGCCGTTGCAGCAGGCGCCACTTTGACTGGCGACACATCCATGCGCTTATGGGCGGGCCGGGCTGCTACAGGAACGCTGGCAACAGCTGGTGTATGTATGACAGTAGGCTTGGGTGCTGTAACCACGGCCGCGGCGCGCGGCGCGGCCTGCCGGGCATGTGCTGCTGCCGAAGGCTGCACAGTTGTGGCCATTTTTTGCTGTAACGCAGTTTGCGCCTCTACGAAACGCGAATGGCGCTGCTGGCGCTCGGCGGCGTCTTTTGCAAGCATGGCACGCATCTTTTCAGAGCGGCCACCCCGGTTCATGTACCACACCAGCCCTACGCCAACCTGGTAGGCCAAAATAATCGGCACTGCCAGCATCAGCTGGTCCTGCACGCGCGGCGAGGGGTTCATAATGCCGCCGCCCACAAACGCTAGTAAAATTACCCAGCGCTCGTAGCCAAGCAATTTTTTGGGCTTCAGCGGCTTAATACGGTTAATCAACACCATCAGCAGGGGCAGCTGGAACAGCAACGCCGACCCCAGCATGTACAGTGTTACGAATGACATATACGACTGGATAGTAAGCAGCGGGTGGATCTGGCCGCTAGTGAACTGGTGCAGCAAGAAGTGCAGGGCAGCGGGCAGCCCCAGGAAATAACCAAACATCATGCCAGCCGCCGCCAGCACCCCTGAAACGACACTGCCGCCGGCAATAAACCGCACAGCGTCTTTCTTAATAAGCGGCTGCAAATATTTGAGCACCTGGAACACAATAACGGGGATACTAAACACAATACCCGCGTACAAACATACGCGGAACAGGAAGTCGATGCCGCCGCCCACGCTGGTATAAATAAATTGCTGGTTATGCGCCGGCCGCAGCAATATGCTAACAATGTGTTGCTGCACAAAATAAGCCGCAACGCTCCATAAAATAACCGACAACGCCACGTAAAACAAGCGCTTACGCAGCTCTAGCAGGTGCTCTATAAAAGGCAGCTTCGGATTGTGCTCGCGCGAGGCCGCGCTAGCCGTTGTGCTTTGGTTTTTCCTCTGTTTTTTTGCTCTCATGGTGCCCGTCGCCGTTTAGCCCATTACGAATTTCGCGCATAGATTGCCCAATACTGCGGGATAGTTCCGGAAGTTTGCGGCCGCCAAATAAAAGCAGCACGATCACCAGGATAATGATGAGCTCAGGAGTGCCTAAATCTAGAAAGGCAAAGGTGCCAGTCATGTCGCCTCACTTTATTATGTTGACCTCTTGTATGATAGCATATAGGTAACGCTTATACGAAAGGCACGATATGTATAGCAGATTTGCAGATGTGTATGGTTCCAACGCTTATGGCGAGAATACGTACGCATGTAACACGCAAACCCATACCGGCACAAATTGTTCTACTGCGGGTGGTAGCTCGGGCACTGGCACGAACCCGCTGGCAAATACCGGTGTTTTGGTTGCCCTTATTGTGGGGGTTGCGTGTTTGCTGCTGCTTATTGTGGTGCTGGTGCGCTTTTGGCGCCGCCCGGCGAAGAGTGCGGCCCGGGTGCAGGCTAATGCCCCATCTGGCGCAGCCAAGCCCGAATAACAGGGAAGAGCCGCGCGGTTTAACTGTGCACCAGTACTTGCTGGGCCAGTGCTGAATTGAGTATGACCAGCAGCACCACGCTCAATATGAATAACGAAAGCAGCAGCCAGAAGCGCGTTTTGTCGCTCATGGTTTCTCCAGTTCGGCAATTACCACCAACCGGTCTTTAGGAAGCCACAATGGAGTGCAGGTGTACAGCGTCAGCTGGGCGTTTTTAGTGGGCGCTTCCACGGTTGCGTCGTTAGGGTTCACGGTGCGGACGCTTGTAGTGCGGTACACATAGCGCTTGCCGTGCCAGAACACGCCAATTTCATCGCCAACTTTTATTTTATTCAGGAAATAGAATGTGCCGCGCGGGTTAGTGTAGGTGTAGCGGTGCGCCACAATTACCGTGTTGCCACCAGCGTCCGGCGTGCTTGTTTTGGGGCGCCGCCAGGTGCCGCCGTGGTTCAGGGCGCTGAGGTTCGCGCCCTCATTAATTGGTTCGTTCAGCAGCATGGCCGGCACTACCAGGCGTTCGCCAGTGGGCACGGTTACCTTGGTGGAAGGCACGTGTAATTGGGCGGCTAGCTGCGTGGCGCGCATGGTGCGGCTTTGCAGCCAAAACGTCAGCATCGGCAATGCTGGCGCAACAATTATGTACAGTAAAATTACCACCGTTGCGGCAAACAGCAGGTTATTTACGTGTTTGAGGCGGACCACCGTGTGCCCCGGCCCGGCCTACGCTTGGTGCTGCTGGGTGAAGTAATTGATTTCGTTGATGATGTCGAGCAGCGCTTGGGCGCGGGTCTTTTCGTCTTCGATAGATTGGGCTGCAGTGTAGGCGTCTTTGATGAGCTCCTGGTTGTCGGAAGCCTGGATCATCATCATGGTCGTGCGGAATTTTTCTTCAGGGGTTTGGTCGAGGTGGCCAACCAGCGGGGACAGCTGCTGCAATGCTTGCTGCTTGATTTGCAGGAGGTCTTCGCCGCCGCCAATAGGGTCGTCGCCCATGGGAGCAACAGGTGCTGGAGCAGCTACGGCTGCAGGTTCTGCTTCAGGAACAGTGGCTGGCAGCTCAGCGCCGCCGCTAAAACCATCCTGGGCCGGCGCTTGCGCGTCAGCGCCCACGGTGGTTACGTCCATGTTGTTTGCTGCGGGCACGCCCAGACCACTATCTGTCGTTGCCCCTTGTGCTGCAGCGTCTTGTGTCACTTGCGCGTTGTCGTCATGCCCGAACATACACTTCCTCTCACTTATTGGCTATAGTATAGCTAGCATTAGCACTAAGCACAAGGATTTTGGACAATGTTAGATGACCTGAAGTGGATACACGAAAAAGACCCGGAAGACAGCTTGGGGATAGCGCACCGCCAGTGCTCCCAGCTGACGCACGAATTTAATTTGCCGCCCACCGATTTAGGGCAGGCTGCAAACATTGTGTTCGCTGGCATGGGCGGCTCAGCGCTGCCGGCACTGTACCCAACGACTTGGCCAGGCGTAACAAAGCCATATGAAATTGTGCGCGGTTACGACATTCCACCGTACATTGGTGCGGACACTTTGTTTATTGCGTGCAGCTACTCGGGCAACACCGAGGAAACACTGAGCGCCCTGGCCCAGGCTGAAGAACGCGGCGCGCGCATTGCTATTATTGCCGCTGGCGGCAAATTGGCTGAAGCTGCGAAAGAGAAGGGGTATTTATTTGCCGAGGTGCCGCGTGCCGAGCAGCCCCGCTACGCGGTATTTGCCATGTTCCGGGCGCTGCTGGACATACTCGACATGGCCGCTGTGCTGGCCGCAGGCAACAATTATAAGAGCGAGCTAGCCAGCGCTGCCGCACACACTACCAAGGCTATCGAAGCCTGGCTGCCAGAGGTGGCCACAGCGGGAAACCCGGCGAAACAGCTGGCGCAGGAGCTGATGGGCAAATCCTTGGTTATGTACGCTGGGCCAAAGCTGTTCCCGGCAGCATATAAATGGAAGATCGGCTGCAACGAAAACGCCAAGCAAGTGGCCTGGTGCAGCCAAATCCCGGAATTCAACCACAACGAATTTATTGGTTGGAGCAGCCATCCCATCGACAAACCTTACGCTGTGGTAGATTTGCGCAGCAACCTGGAGCACCCGCGTGTGCAAAAACGGTTCGAGGTAACCGAGCGGCTGCTGTCCGGCCTGCGCCCCGCGCCGCACGTGGTGACCGTGCAGGGCGACACGCTTTTGGAGCAGCTGCTGTGGGCGCTGGCGTACGGCGACTTTGTAACGCTGTACCTGGCATTTTTAAACGGGGTAGACCCTGCGCCTGTGGGCCTCGTAGAGAAATTTAAAAAGGAACTGAACGCGTAATATGGCCAGCGAGAACAGCGGGCAAGCCCCACACTTTGACCCTAAAAACTTCAACACCAGCCCGTACGTAAAAAAGGTAGAAAAGCCCTGGGGATACGAACTGCACTGGGTGCCGGAACATGCACCCTATATGGGCAAGGTGCTGCATATCAACGCTGGCAAACGCCTGAGCCTGCAAGTGCACGACCAAAAACAGGAAAGCTGGTTTGTAATGAACGGCCAGGCCGCAGTTATTTGGGAAAACAACCAGGGCGAAGTAATAGAGACTGCATTAGAAGCAGGCAAGGGCTACAGCACCCAGCTGGGCCAAAAACACCGCTTGAAGGGCATTACTGATTGCGACATTTTAGAGGTTTCCACCCCTGAACTTGGCACTACCTGGCGCTTGGAAGACGATTTTGCCCGCCCCGACCAAACCCCTGAAGAACGCGACGCCGAGTACGCTAAAAACGCCCGCCTGCTGTAACACCATAAAACGCATATAATTGTATCTCCAGCTGGAGTACAGGGGCGGCTGTATAATAGGAAGCATGAGAGTACTGGTAGTAGAAGATGAAGAAAAAATCGCCCGCAGCCTGGAAAAGGGCTTAACCGCCGAAGGCTACGTGGTTGATGTTGCCCCAGACGGCGACATGGCCGAAACGCTGGTAGACGCCAACGAATACGACTTGGTGCTGCTGGACTGGATGATCCCTGGCCGCCGTGATGGCCCCGGCCTGGTGCAATTGTGGCGCGGCAACAGCGTACAAGTGCCAGTGCTGATGCTCACCGCGCGCACCACCATAGGTGACCGCGTGCAGGGTCTGGACGCCGGCGCCGACGATTATTTGCCCAAACCATTTGCCTTCGACGAATTACTGGCCCGTGTCCGCGCCCTGCTGCGCCGCCCGCAGCCCCGCACCGGCAACACGTTCACTACCGGCCCACTGCAGCTCGACGTCGTCAGTAAAGAGGTGACCGTCGACGACACAACCGTACACCTCACCGCCAAAGAATTCCAACTGCTTGAATACCTGCTGCGCCACCAAGGCGAAGTTATCAGCAAAGACCAATTACTGGACCATGTTTGGGCCGATGAATCCCGCGTGCAGCACAATACCGTGGAGACATTTGTGGCCAATTTGCGCAAAAAAATCGGCGAAGCGGTAATTCAGACTGTGCGTGGCCACGGCTACAAAGTAAAATAGGGATACATGTTTGAGTCGGCGCGGCTAAAGCTAACCTTGTTTTACCTGGCTATACTGTTGGCGTTCACCTTAACGCTCACCGTTAGTTTCCGGGTGTTGTTCGAGCAAGAGTACAGCCGCAGCAATGACGCGCAGCGCTCCGGCGTGCGCCAGCTGTTCCTGCGCGGCTTTTATATACCCAACGAGCCGCGCCCGTACAACGACTTTACTGATTTGCAAGAAGACCAAGCCGGCCTGACGCGCCAGCGCCTGAACCGTGATTTTGTGCTTATTAATGTGGGCGCAGTTGCCCTGGGCGGTTTGCTGAGCTACTGGTTTGCCGGCCGCACCTTACGCCCCATTGAAGAAGCACACCATGCCCAGGCGCGTTTTGCCGCCGACGCTAGCCACGAGCTGCGCACGCCGCTCACCAACCTGCGCCTGGAGAACGAAGTGTTCCTACGCCAAAAGCAATTTACCGAACGTGAAGCCCGCGAGCTCATCCACAGCAACCTCGAAGAAGTGCAGCGGCTGGAAGGCCTCAGTTCCAACTTGCTGGCGCTCACCCAATACGGCAACGCGCCGCTGAAACTTAAGCAGGTGCCAGTGCGCACTATTGTGGCCGACGCCATGAAGCTGAAATCACGCCCAGCCACCGACAAAAAAGTAGTGTTTAAAAGTGAGGCCGCAGCCGGGGCAGTGCTTGGGCACCGCGACAGCCTGGCCGAAGCCATTGCCATTTTACTGGATAACGCCGTAAAGTACGGGCCGGAGAAGGGCACCGTCACCATTGGCGGCAAGCGCGATGAAGGCCACTACGTATTGTGGGTGCAGGATGAAGGCCCGGGCATTCCGGAGTCCGACCTGCCGCACGTATTTGAGCGCCTGTTCCGCGGCGACAAAGCCCGCTCCAGCAAAGTTGCCGGTTACGGCCTTGGCCTGAGCCTGGCGCAAATCATTGCCAAAGCCAACAACGCCGAACTGAAAGTGCAAAACGTACCAGGCGGCGGCGCCTGTTTTATGATGCGTTTGCCGCTGGCAAAATAAGTACGCTATAAGCCGACGGGGCAGGGCTGGTATAATACAAGCATTATGAAGTGGTACATTTCCACACGGGACCGTTTAGGCCTGGCATTGGTTGCATCCAGTATTGCCAGTGCTTTGCTGTTTTCGCTGGCTGCCTGGCGCAACCACGACCTGCGCTACGCCTACCTTATGTACAACCTGTTCCTGGCGTGGATTCCGCTGATCCTCACCCTATGGCTGCAACGCCTGCTGCGCCACCACGTATGGTCCAGCTGGCCGACATTCCTGCTGACGCTGTTTTGGCTGGGCTTTTTGCCGAACAGCTTTTATATGGTGAGCGACTATATCCATGTGCTGGAAGTGCCGCGCGTAGATGTGACGCTTGACGTTGTCATGTTCAGTTCGTTCATTTTCAACGCCTTTATTGTGGGGCTGGTGAGTTTGTACCTAGTGCATGCCGAACTGCGCAAACGCGTGTCGCTGCAAGCGTCGTGGTGGCTTGTGGGCCTAACTATTTTCCTAACCAGCTTTGCCATTTACATCGGCCGCGACCTGCGCTGGAATACCTGGGACATTTTGTTGAACCCGGCCAGCATCCTCTTCGATGTATCCGACCGTTTGCTGGCGCCGCACCAGCACCCTGAAATGTTCACAACTACCCTTAGCTTTGCTGTACTTATCAGCAGTGTGTACGTTGTGATGTGGTATGCCATCCGCGCCACGCACGCCGTAAAATTACCTGAACAAACGCCACCAGCAAATTGACATTTTTACCTTCTTATGCTTAAATTTGAAGAGTAATAAACCATTTAGCGGTGCCCGAAACTATGTCAGAAAACCCCATGCAACCCAACCCTGAGCAACCCGAGAACCGCTTCACCCCACCTGCGGCCGCGCCACGCCCGCGTGACCTCGGCGACATTATGGTGAACGGTACTATTAACGACATTGACACATTGCCGGAACTTACCAGCGACGATTTCGCAGCGCTAGAGGCGATCGCCAACGGTGCCGATATCCGCTCTGAAGACGCTGGCCGCGTACACGACATTGAAGCCGCGCACGAAGAGGCTATCGAGGAAGACACACAGCGCACACTCGCACTGGAACGCTCAAACGCCCAGCCAGAAGAGCCGCAGCCCGAAACTGGAGTCGCTGCACTCACTGCTGCAATAATCGCGGCTAAGGCAGAGACTGCCCACCACAGCACACGCCAGCAGGCCCAGGCTGCGTTGCGCAGCGCCGGCGGGCTTGGCTACATCTCGCCTGCAGCTACCATTACCAAAGACCCGTTCAGCAACTCCTTTACTATTGTGAACGGCATGCATGTGCAGCTTGTGCGCCCGCGCACCATTGGCAAGAGATACGAAGTTACCGATTACCGCTACGACGAAACCAAAGGTACGCTGCGTATCAGCATCCGCGGCCACAGCTCACTCCTGCGTCCAACCGGCACATTCGCCCCCGAAGAAACCCCTGAAGCGAGCACGGGCGGACAAGGGCAGGAGCCGCCACAGGAACAGCCCGCCGGCATTAGCCTGCCTCCAGCCGTTGCCCACGTTGTAGGTTTTGACCGCGTAGCGCCCGCTGGCGCCCATTCGTAGAGACTCCCGTAATCTGGTATACTTGTCTCTGATATGCAAGAGATGACCACGGTGCTCGCCACCGTTATCCACGACCTATTTGGTGCAGATGTAAAAGCCGAACTGACCCGGCCAGAGCCGCAGTTTGGCGATTACGCCACAAACGTTGCGTTGCAGCTGGCCGGACGCGTCGGCAAACCGCCGCGCGGCGTGGCCGAACAGCTCGTCGAGAAACTGCGCGAAGCGTACGGCGAACGTGTTAGCGACATTACCATTGCCGGCCCTGGTTTTATCAACATCCGCTTGAGCGATAGCGCGCTGGCCACCGCCGCTGAGGCTGCCCCAACCACGCCGCCACAGCAGTTCAAAGGCCAGGTAATAGTTACCGAATATTCCGACCCAAACCCGTTCAAGGTGCTGCACGCCGGTCATTTGTACACAAGTGTGGTGGGCGACAGCATCTCTAACGTCGTAGAAAAAGCCGGCGGCAATGTGCACCGCGTAAACTTTGGCGGTGACGTTGGCCTGCATGTGGGCAAAACCATGTGGGCAATTCTGCAGGAGCTGGGCGGCGAACATCCAGAGAAATTGCAAGACGTCCCGGAAAACGGCCGTAGCGAGTGGATGGCCAAATGTTACGTGGCCGGCACCAAGGCCTACGAAGACGACGAAACTGCCAAAGCCGAAATCATCGCCCTGAACAAACGTGTATACCAGCTGTTTGCCGATAACGACCACGAGTCACCGTTCGCGCACATTTACTGGACCTGCCGCCAGTGGAGCTACGATTATTTCAACGTTTTCTACAAGCGTATCGGCACTCCATTTGAAAAGTATTACCCCGAAAGTGAAGTAGCGCCCCTGGGCCTGCAAACCGTCCGCGACCAACAGGCTAAAGGTGTGTACGAAGAAAGCAACGGCGCCGTAGTGTTCGACGGCGAAAAATACGGCCTGCACACCCGCGTGTTCATCAACAGCCAGGGCCTGCCTACGTACGAAGCCAAAGATGTCGGCGTGCTAATGAGCAAGTGGCGGGATTACCATTTTGACCGCTCCATCGTCATTACCGGCAATGACATCGACGAATACATGAAAGTAGTTTTAAAAAGCGTGGAGCAGTATGAGCCGGAACTCGCCCGCCGCACCACGCATTTCACCCACGGCAATGTAAAACTCCAGGGCGGCGTAAAAATGAGCAGCCGTAAAGGCAACTTTTTGCGCGCTGTTGACGTACTGGATGCAGCCAATGAAGCCAACCGCGCTGCAACCGGCCGCGACGACGAACGGGCAGTGCTGGGCGCGATAAAGTACGCCTTTTTGAAGCAGCGCATTGGCGCCGACATTATTTTTGACCCCAAGGAATCCGTGAGCCTGGAAGGCAACAGCGGCCCGTATTTGCAATATGCCCACGCCCGCGCGCGCAGCGTGCTTGTGAAGGGTGGGACTGCAGCCGAGCACTTGGCGGAACTCGACGAACTGGAGCGCCCGCTAGCCCGCAAAATAAGCGAATACCCCGAAGTTTTAGAAAAGTCCGCCCGCGAATTCATGCCACACCACATCTGCACCTATCTGTACGAGCTGGCCCAAATCTTCAACCGTTTTTACGAGCACGCGCATGTTGTGGGCGACCCGCGCGAAGCTGTGCGCCTCAAGCTTGTCTCGCTGTACGCCGACGTATTACAGGACGGACTGGGCTTGTTGGGCATTGCCGCACCCGAACGTATGTAACAGGGTATAATACAAGGAACGTAGGAGAACGAACATGGCACAAGCCAAGAAGAAGACTAAAGACAACGCTTCCAAACTTACCGAACGTGAAGAGCGCCTGCGCCAGAAGAAAGAGGTGGCTTCCAAGCTGCGCAATCTTGGCCCGGTTGCCCAGGCAGAGGTAGTGAACGACGTTATCAGCAAGCAGGTAAGCAAGCAGCTGAACGGATTTTCCGACTTCTTGCGCGACCAAAGCGTCATTGGCATTGGTATCGGTTTAGTACTGGGTACACAGCTCAAAGTGGTCGTCGACAGTATTACCACCGGCCTGGTGCTGCCTTTAACCCAGCTGGTGCTGCCTAACCAAAAGAGCCTGGCCGAACAGGTGGTAAACGTGCATGTCACCGACCACCGCGCCGTAGCAGTTAACTGGGGCGTTATTGTGTACAACCTGTTCAACTTTGTGGTTGTTGCGGCCATTGTGTACGCCATCTTCAAACTGTTTAAACTGGACCGTTTAGCTAAGAAAAAATAATAGGGGGGCGCCACATCATGTTGCAACTCAGCGACGACGAATGGAAGAAGAAACTCACACCAGACCAATACGACGTACTGCGCCACAAGGGCACCGAAGCGCCGTACTCTGGCAAACTGTTACAAAACAAAGACACTGGCGAATATGCCTGCGCCGCCTGCGGCCAGGTCATTTTTAAGAGTGACGCCAAATACGACTCCGATTTGCCGGGCCTGGAAGGCTGGCCCAGCTTTTCCGAAGCCGCCGCCAATGGCACAGTTGAACTAAAACCCGACACTACTCACGGCATGAACCGTACAGAGGTCGTTTGCTCCAACTGCGGCAGCCACCTCGGCCATGTGTTCGACGACGCTTCGTCGCCAACCGGCCAGCACTTTTGCATAAATTCTGTAGCGCTTAACTTCGAGCCCAAGAAATAGCGTGTAAACGCGCTATACTACCCACATGATCAACAAGCACGCAATCCCCACAAAAATTCTCTGGGTGGATTTAGAGATGACCGGCCTTGAGCCAACCAAAGACGTTATTTTGGAGGTTGCCGCCGAGGTAACCGACTTTGACTTTAAGACCCTGGGCAGCTACGAAGCCCGCGTGAAACACAAGCGTGAGCTGGTTGCCGAGCGCATGCAACAGAATGTGTGGTGGAAAGATTATCCCGAAAACCGCGACGAATTTTTGCAAAAACTGGACGACGCATTGCCGCCAAAAGAAGTGGAAAAGCAGTTAATTGAACTAGTGCAGGCGCATTTCGGCCACGAGCCGGCAATTTTGGGCGGCAATTCCATCCACAACGACCGCAACTTTATTAAGTACTGGTGGCCGCAGCTGGACCTCAAGCTGCACTACCGCATGCTGGACGTAAGCGCCCTGAAGGTATTCATGCAGGGCAAATTTGGCGTTGAGTTTGAAAAAAGGGAAGTGCACCGCGCTTTTGATGACATCCAGGCAAGCATTGCTGAGCTGCAATACTACCTCGAGTGGCTTCGCAAGAAGCAGTAAGTGTACAAATAGCATAATTTAGTATATAATTAGTGCATCAACACTAAGGAGTGATGCATATGCGCGCGGTCATCTTCGACATTGACCACACCATTTTTGCCGCCGAAGGTGCAGTGCACGACGGCGTACGCGACCTGCTGGCTATTCTGCGCCGGCTGGGCATGCGTATTGGCGGGCTTAGTGCCAGCGACCACCGTGCGTTGGTGCGTCTTAACGAAGCCGGCCTCACCCCTTACTTCGACAAATTGCTGTGCGCCGACCAAACCGTTGAGCCAAAGCAAACTTCCGGTGTGCACCACATGCTTGCCTTATTGCAGGTTGAGGCCCACGAAGCCGTACTGGTAAGCCGCGCCCACGCCGACATTTTGCTGGGCAAAGACGCAGGCCTGAGCCGCACCATTGGCGTAATGCATGGCCAAGACGGCGCACCACTACACGAAGCCGGCGCCGACCACGTTGTTCCTAACATGGCTGCCGTCCTGGAAGTGATAGAGTAGATACATGGTTTCCCATAAAGAAGTAGAAGACTATCTGTTGACTATGCCAAACGCCGTGCTGGATTATCCATTTGGCGAGGGCGTTGCCGTGTATAAGGTTGCCGACAAAATGTTTGCCCTGGTAAAAGAAGGCAGTACACCGGTAAGTATCAGCCTGAAATGTGACCCCACGCTCGCCAAACACCTGCGCGAAAAGTACGAAAGTGTTATGCCCGGCTACCACCTGAACAAAAAACACTGGAATACTATTATTATCAGCGGGCAGCTCAGCTGGGAAGAGGTGCAAGACCTTATCCGCCATTCGTACCAGCTTGTTACGGGCGCATAGCTAGCTAGTCATTAGGCCACTGTTTTAGCAACAGCTGGGTTTCGTTGTAGTCTTTGGCCAACAGCGTTTTCATTTCAGTTGAACTGGCGTTGTTGTAGGCGGTTTTTAAAGATGCGGCGTAGTCTTTCAATTCCTGGGTAAGTACCTGGGCGTACACTATATCGAATGTGCTGGTGGCTTTTGCCTGGGCGAATTGCGTGTCGGTTTTAGTGTCTTTTTTTAGGTCGAGCTCTTTTTTGTTCACATTTTTGCCCTGCGTACCCATGTAGGTGAGCATGTTCTGTTGCTGGGTAGTTAGCACCAGGCGCGCGTTCATGCCTGAACCAGCTATGACTTGGTCACTTACTCCTTGGTCGCTGCCTTGGCCGGCGACACGGATGATTTCCTGCTGTGTTTGCGTAATGGCAATTAAGCTGCCGACGTTTGTTTTGCTGCTAAAAAGCAGGTTAACAACCACGGCACCTACAACCATAAATACAACTGCACCGCCAACAATAAGCAGCAAGCGGCCTATAAACGAATTACCGCCAACGGTGCCAGGGGCGCGCGGCGGCTTTTGCTGCGCAGAGGTAATGAAGTCGTATGGGTTGTTTGGCGGAGTAGGCGGATAGCCGCCATACTGCTGTGGATTCATACCTCACATGTAACCATACGCTGCTTGTGTTTCGCAAGTCGCAAAGTGCTTGTTTTTGTCTGTGCTTAGACAGCTGCGGGTGCGTGGGAAGGGTATTGGATGTGTGTGCCTGCTGGGAGGAACAAGCGGCCGGTGCCGACTTTGTCGGCGGTTTCCTGCAGCGGGCCCTGGGTGATGCCATCAAATACTTGCACGGCGCCGATAGGGTTTGCTGCAAATGTGGGGTCGGTGGCCTGGCTGCCGTCTATGCTTAAGGCGCGGGTATCAAGAATGGTGCTGGCCATGTCGCGGCCGAAACCGGGGTCTTCAACAGAGGCGGCAAGCATGCGGTGGCCGAGCGGCGGCGGAACCGCCACACGGGCGGTAACCGTAGAACCGCCGCGGTCAAACTGGTAGTCTACGACAACGAATGTGTCGCGGCTGCCATTATTGCGGCGTGCGGGAGTGAAGGAAATGCCCTCTGTTACCGGGTTTGCCTTGCGGCCGGGGGTGACAGGATCCATAGGCGCGCGGAAACTGAACTGGCCGTCTATGTAGCCGGCGCCGAATGTTTTGCCGCGTACGTGGGGCGTGTTTACGTATGCGCCAGCGGTGTCGCCGCGCCGGGCAATGTCAGCGACTTCGGCCAAAAGGGCTTCGCGCTGGGCTTCGGGGGTGGGGAAATCGTGGGCGTAGCGGGCTTCACGGCTGGCGACGCGCTGGTCGTCGGCACGTAGTCTACCAATGCGCGCCAGTTCCTGCACATGTTCTGAGGCTTGGGTATGGGTCATGCTGGCAACGCCTGGTGTAGCCTGCAGTGTATCGCGGGTGCGGCGGATCCCGGCCACGCGGGATTCCTGCTGGCGGCGGAAGCGTTCGCGGTTCACTATATTTCCAGTTCGGGGTGGTTCTTTGCCGAGTTCACGGGAGATTGCGGCGCTCATTTCACCTACCAATGTGGCGCCAGTTGCCACAACAGGGTAAGCATTTTTGCGTGAGTGGCGGGTTTCAGCGGGACGTTCGCTCATGGTTAAACATTAGCATAATAATGTGCTTTTTGCAAGGTTATGGTGGTTGTGTATACGCGCCAGAGGTAGCATAGCGTACAATACAAGTAATGGATGCTGTCGAGGAAATTAAAAGCCGGTTAAACATCGAGGATGTTGTCTCGCAGTATGTGGAATTGAAGCGCGCCGGGCGCAATTTTAAGGGATTGAGCCCGTTCAGCAGCGAGCGTACGCCCAGTTTTATGGTCAGCCCGGAGAAGCAAATCTGGCACGACTTCAGCAGTGGCAAGGGCGGCAATATGTTCAGTTTTGTCATGGAGATGGAAGGCCTGGACTTTAAGGGTGCTTTGGAGCTGCTGGCCCGTAAAGCAGGCGTTGATTTAGAGCAATATCGCACCGGCGGCGGCCAGCGCAGCAACACGAAAGAGAAGGAGCGCCTGCACGAGGCACTGGAGCTGGCAGCCCGGTTCTACCAGGTACAGTTCAGCCGCAGTGAACTGGCGCTGAATTACGTGTTTAAAAAGCGGCAATTCGCCAAGCAAACGGTACTGGACTGGCGCCTGGGGTATAGCCCGAACACCGGGGGTGCGCTTGTGGATTTCCTGCGGAAAAAGGGCTTTACCGACAAAGAGGTGAAAGGTGCAGGGCTTAGTGCCCAGCGCAGCCGCGGCACCGGCGACATGTTTCGCGGGCGGCTGATGATTCCCCTGCAGGACCCGCAGGGGCGTGTTATAGGTTTTACTGCGCGCCTGCTGCAAGATGACCCTGAGGCGCCAAAGTATATCAACACGCCGCAAACCCTGCTATATGACAAGTCACGCCATGTGTACGGGCTGTACCTGGCCAAGGAAATGATCCGCAAAAGCAAGTATGTGGTGGTTGCTGAAGGCAACCTGGACGTTATTATGAGCCACCAGGCCGGTGTGCGGCAGGTGGTGGCAACAGCAGGCACAGCGCTCACCGAGCAGCACCTGAAGGCGCTGAGCCGCTTTACCGGCGACATCCGCCTGAGCTTTGACGCCGACAAAGCCGGCCTGAACGCCACCGAGCGCGCCATTCCCATTGCCAGCAAGGTTGGCGTTAGCCTCAGCATCATTACTATCCCCAGTGGCAAGGACCCAGACGAGCTTATTAAGCAAAACCCGGCAACATGGCAACAGATTATACAGCAGCCGAAGTACGCCCTAGACTGGCTGATTGAGCGCTACCAAACGGAACTGGACATACACAGCGCCCAAGGTAAAAAGCAATTCAGTGACATCATTTTGAACACTGTGCGCGGCCTGGACGACCAGGTTGAGCAGGAGCACTACATCGGCCGTGTGGCCGAGCTGATTGGCGTGAGCCGGGAAGCGCTGCTAAACAAGCTGGCCAACCCTGATGCGCCTGCTCCGCGGCTAAAAACGAAAAGGACGCCGAACGTGGCGCCCGACAAAGCCGCATCGGAAATGATTAAGACAGAGAACCATTTATTGTCGCTGGCGCTGCTGCAGCCCAAGCTGCGCCGTTACCTGGAACCGTTCAAGCCCGGCATGCTGGTAGAAGAGCAGGCGCGCAACCTTTTGACGTTCCTGGCCGAGCATCCGGACTTCACCGCAGGCCCCACCGCAGATGACGCATGGCGCCCACTGGCGGATTATGGTAAAATGTTATCATTATTGTTTGAAGAGCTCTATCAAGACCTCGAGATTACGGAACTTCATTACGAAGCCACTCGATTGCAGGCCCAATTGATAGAACGTTACGTAAAAATGCAAAAACAGCGGATTTCCCGCGAACTGGATACGACAACAGATGACTCGCGCTCCCAAAAACTGCTGGAGACCGCCGCGAAACTCGATAACTTATTACGAACCCATAAAGCATAAAGGAGCTTGAAGCCTATGCCAAAGAAGCCAAAGACCCCCGCAGCACCAAAGGCTGCTGCCGCCACTGCGCCAGTAGACCTTGAGCAAGTGAAAAAAGACCTCGTCGCGCAAGCGAAGAAGGCCGGTAAGATTGACCAGCGTGACATTAGCACTGCTATTGCTGAAACCCCTGAGAACGCTGAGCTGCTCGACAAGCTGTATACTGAGCTCGCCGACATGAACGTAGAGGTTGTTACAACAGCTGCGCCTCTGGAAACAGAAGAGCCAGTTGAGTTGAGCGACGAATGGACTGTTGAAGACGGTGAAGAGGTAATTACCGAAGACCAGCACTACCTGGACGACATCGCTGACGACAGCGTGCGCCTGTACCTGCGCGAGATTGGTAAGATCCCGCTGCTCAGCGCCGAAGAAGAACTGGCGCTGGCCCAGCGCGTTGTTGCCGGCGACAAAGACGCCAAAGACAAAATGGCTGAAGCAAACATGCGTTTGGTTGTTTCGATTGCCAAGCGCTACGTTGGCCGCGGTTTGGACCTGTTGGACCTGATCCAAGAAGGCAACACCGGCTTGCTGCGTGCGGTAGAGAAGTTTGACCCGGACAAGGGCTTTAAATTCAGTACCTACGCCACCTGGTGGATCCGCCAGGCCATTACCCGCGCCATTGCCGACCAAGCGCGCACCATCCGTATCCCCGTGCACATGGTTGAAACCATCAACAAATTGCTGCGCACCCAGCGCCGCCTGACCCAGGAATTGAACCGCGAGCCTACCAATGAAGAAATCGCCAACGCCATGGAGATTGAGGTAGACAAGGTTGAGCACATTATGAAGATTAAGCAGGACATTTCCTCTTTGGACGCCAGCATCCGCGACGACGAGGAAGAATCTGTTCTGGCTGACTTTATTGAAGATGAAGACACCATTTCGCCGGAAGAATCTGCCACTAACCAGCTGCTGAAAGAGCAAGTAAAAGACATGCTGGCCGCGCTTACTGAGCGCGAGCAGAAGATCATTAAGCTGCGTTTCGGCCTGGAAGATGGCAAACAGCACACGTTGGAAGAAGTGGGCCAGGAATTTAGCGTAACCCGCGAACGTATCCGCCAGATTGAGGCAAAGGCCCTGGCCAAGCTGCGCAAGCACAAGGATGCCCGTAAGCTGCACGATTACATTAAATGATTTGCAGTAGGTGTAGTAGGGCAAACTAGCCCGGCACAGCGAAAATGTGCCCGCCCTTCCATAACAAAAAGCATCCCTGAGGTACGGGGTGCTTTTTGTTATTACAGAGCTACGGATTTTCGCTGTGCCGGGCTAGTTTGCCTGTTTTTAGCGTTTTTTAAAAAAAGTACTTGCAACCGCGGGCAACCTTGGATAGATTTACACCGCCGGCTACTCTGGGGCCGGCCCATCTGGCGGCAGTAAGGCGAAACGAAAATAAAGTTGGAAACACGTTTTGTTGGCCCCACCCACTTACTGTCGCCGGTGGCTTCTATGTTTTTCTTGGAGCGGGTTTCCGCAGGGTAATAAAAGGCGCACCTGAGTGACACGCGTGGGCCGGGCAGTACCTATGCCTAGCAGCTAGGCGCTAGCGGCGGAACATGCGGCTGGCTGCAACCATTTCACGCATGCGCTCGATGTCTGGCTGGGTGCCTGCGGCTTGCTTGCGTTCCTTCTCGTCAGCTGACTCTTGCTGGGGGCGGAGGCGCAGTTCTTTATCAAGCCCGTCAACGATGGTTGTAAGCTGGGTAAATTTGGCTTGCGCTTCTGTGTCGCCCTCGAGGTTGGCGGCTGTGTGCCAGGCGGCGCCCTTTGCTCGTACAATGCGGCGCAGCGTGTGGTAAAACGCGATACGGTCTGCGGGGAGGGCGAAACGAGCGGCGTTTTTGAAGGCCTCTAGGCTGTCGTAGCCAGCTTCCTGCAATCCTTGCAGCAATGCGTCTTGAGGTTTGCCACCGGCTATGTTTTGTTCAGCAGCGCGCGGGATGTGTACCAGTTCAGTAGAGGGCGTTTTTTGCGCTACGGGCTCTTTGGGCGAGGGTGTGGCTGGGGCATGTACGACTGTTTCGGGCACTAGGGCTGTTTCTGCAGCGACTGCAGTGTGACGGGGTTCGGCGTGCCTGTTGTGGCCGCCAATGTATAACAGCTGTGGCTCAGCAGGCAGGACAGTTGCTGTTTTGGCCGGGGTGACGTAAGAGGTTGTAGTGGCGTAGGCAACATCTGCGGCGCTGGTGTCTGTGCGGCGGCGGCTCCCAACGTAATCGTTGGGAGCGGCACCGGCATAGCTTGCAGCTTCAGTGCCATTTGTTTCGCTGCCCATACTAAACATGCGCAGGGCGGCATTGGTAATAAAGCGGCCGGCACGAACGTGCCAGCGAGGGCGGGAAGTAGTCTCTGCGCGCGCGGTAGCAGCATTTTCGGTTGGGGCGATATGCTGTGCGGTTGCACTGCTGCCGACAAATTCATGCCAAGCCGGCCCGCGGGTCCTGGCACTTTCAACGGCATGGGTTGAGGTGTATATGCGGCCACCGTTTGTGCGCTCCGCGGGCGCGGTAGCAGCCGAAACAACGTAAGAGGGCAGGTGGCCAGCTTCAGCCATGATTTTTTCGAAATCGTCTAGTTGCCTAACTGGTTGGCGGCCGGCGACAGTATCGGAGTAAACAACGGTTTGGCCACCAGTAATACCATTGCCGGTGAGGGGCAGTTGACTGGGGTCGAGAGCGTCGGGGTGCTGTTGGGCTGGTGCTTCGAAGACAGTTGCTGTCATGTCTGTTAATTATCTCATATAACTGTTATAAACACAACATTCTATACCATTATTCTGCAAATGACCGAAGATCATATAGAATAAAGGCATGAATCATTCTCTACGACTTATTGGGGTGACGGGCACTGCGGGTGCTGGCAAGGACACTGCGGCAGATTTGTTATGCCAGATTTTTGGTATGCAAAACCTATCCAGCGGCGACTTTTTGCGGGTTATTACGCGGTATGCATATCGTCAGCCGTACGACTTTAACCCGGCGCGCGACCAACTGTACCAAGTTGCCAATTACTTGCGTACCGAGATCAACCCAGCCACATTGGTACATTTATGCATCCTGCAAGCGCAGGTGCAGCGGCTGCCTGGCGCTGTTATTTCTGGCTTGCGCTCGATGGGCGAAGCAGAGGCTATCCGTGAAGCCGGCGGCATTATTGTGGGCGTGGACGCAGATGCGCATATCCGTTACGACCGCATGACTGCCCGCCGCCGCGACACTGAGGCGCAGTGGACACTTGAAGAATTCCTAAAGCAGGATGAATACGAAAACAAGGGGCTCAGCCACAGCGGGCCAGGGCGCGGCATCCGTTCTATCATTGATAGCGCCGACGCGGTTATTTCAAACAGTGGCACACTGGAAGAACTGAAACTGGAAATCCAGAACAAAGTTGCTCCGCTGCTCCACTAAACGGTATGGCAGATTTTGCTACACAACTCGCTAAATATAGGGCAGCGATTGAGGCCGATATTGCAGATTATGCCGGTTATTCCCGCAAAACCGTTGCAGAGCAATACGGGCCGTACGGTGAGCTAGAGGTAGATGCCTTTTTGGATATGTTGTCCCGTGGGGGGAAGCGCATTCGTGGTGCGCTGGTTATGGCCGGGTATGAAATGTGTGGCGGCACTGATATGAAAATGATTGTGCAGGCTGCCCGCGCTATGGAAATGTTCCACGCCTACTTGCTGATATGCGACGATATCCAGGACCGCTCCAGCGTGCGCCGCGGTAAACCCAGTGCCCATGAGATGCTTGCCGCATACCACCGCGCCCACCATTTGAAGGGTGATGCCGCCCACGCCGGCGCAAGTTTAGCGTTGAACGCTGGCCTGGCCGGCGCCCATGCGGCCCAGGTAGTTCTGGCAAATCTGGACGCAGACCCGCAGCTAAAGCTGAACGCCATTAGCATCACCAACCGCACATTGGGCATTACTGAACATGGCCAAACCTACGACATTATGAACGAGTTGGTAGCCGAACCCTCTGAAGAAGACATCTGGCACACCCTGGAATGGAAAACTGCCCAGTATAGCTTCGTAAACCCATTGCATGTGGGCATGGTGCTGGCGGGCGCGGGCTGCCGGGAAACTGATGCTATTACGCCCTTTGCGCACCATTTAGGCATTGCGTTCCAAATTACAGATGACATTTTGGGCATTTTCGGAGATGAAAAAGCGCTCGGTAAAAGCCCTATGGATGATATCCGTGAAGGGAAGGGCACGCTACTTACGGTGTACGCTTTACAACATATCACCCCTGAAGACTATGCGTTTCTGCAAAAATGTCTGGGCAACGGGAAATTGTCAAAAAGTGATTTTGTCCGCTGCCGCGGCATCATAGAGGCATCTGGCGCCCGTGCTTACGCCCAAAAATTAGCTGACAGCGAAGGGCAAAAGGCGCATGAAGCACTCACGGCCACCAAGCAACTGTGGACCACCGAAGGCACTGTATTTCTGGAAGGCCTGGAAGCGTACCTTGGGGCGCGCATAACGTAACCTGCGCGTTGGCGGGGTTTGACTCTAGCCATGTTCGTAAAAAGGGTGTAAAATCAGTGCCTTATGGCAGAAGCACTTATTATCACCCAACCCCAAGCAGTAGAAATTTTTGGCAACACCGAACCGGCTGCCCCCGGCTCCTTACCGGGCGAGGCGCTTACCACCCGGCACGGCGTAGTAGTTGAGTTTGGCGCGACCACTCTCGGGCTACAGCCCGCCGAGGAGGGGAAGTTCCAAGTTACCGGCAACACCGTACCCCGTTTATGTGAAGCCGCAGATGGCTGCACCGCCACCGCTTGTGGCTTGGGCGACCTGGCTATTAGTAACGACATGCGCCGTGAGGCAAACTGTGCCGCCGCAAACACCATACCTACGCCTGAGGCGTCGGAAGCCTACGTCATGACGCCGCTCAGCAACAATATTGTGTTCTTTGGCGATGAAGGCGTCTCCAAACCCATAAACGTCCAAAATGAACAGGGCGAAACTGAGACCCTCTTCCAAAAAGTGGCTACTGGCTCAGTGCTGATCATTTCTGAGCACGACCTCGCTGACAAACCTGACGGCGTCTCCGTTAAATTGAACCTTGCCGACAGTGTTGTGGGCGTGGAAACCCATGAGTTAGAAGGCACCCGCTATGCGGCAGTATTCTATTCATCGCGTGAAAACCTGGGCGACCGCGACGGTGCTGCACGGTTGCTGTACAACACGCACAATGCTATCTTGGATCGCCACGGGCTGCAAGGCGAAGCGCGCCAGGAAGCGCTGCGCAAAATGAACCCGCAAATTGAGATTGGTTATTCTGCGTCACTCAAGAATTTTGCGCACGAAGTGCGGGTGCCCGAATACACGGTGCCAGCAGGCATGACATCCAAAGAAGTTGTGGACATTGTTTTGGCTGAAGAAGGCGCCAAAGTGCCAGTTGCAGACCGCGATAAGCGCATTACCGGCCCGACGCGCTATGCGTTGCAACTTATGCGCAAGCATGAAATTATCGACACGCAAACCGGTGAAGTGCTCGACAGCATTACTCCTACCCAGCTTATGGACGACCAATACCCCGGCGCGTTAGTGAGCGGCGAAATTTATGGCCAGTTTGAGGGTGAAGCCGGCCTGGAAGAGTCGCCGCGCGGCCCCCAAGGCTGCCCAGGCGATGGTGAGCGCTGCCACATTAATTACCCGAAAATTACAAAGCGCACCCGTGTCCAGGAGTTATTAGACCTTGGCATCCCGGAAGAGAACATTAGCTACAACAACAGCGGTGCGATTGACTCTGCATCGCAAGATAACCGTTTGGCCTCTAACCGCCGCGCCCAACTGGCTGGCGTACCCATAAACAAGACATTGCGTACGGTAAATGGCGTAACAATTAAGTTTCCGCCGCGCGCCGCCGCCGCTGAAGACGCGCTCGCACCAGCCGCGTAGGCGGCCTGCGCTAGGTTAAGCTGCTTTTGCACCCGCACGCTGTTTTGTGCGGTGTAATTCCAGCACAGCGCTGCGGCTGTGCTTTAAACTCCAATGGTGGAACAGGCGCACTAACAAATACACAGCGGCCGCTGCTAAGGCAAATAACCAGTCCATAACGCTTAGCGGGCGGGCGTTAAAGTAGGGCTGCACCCACGGGTTGTATACGATGTTCAAGATACACACAAACGACGCTGCAAAAGCGACGAGCAGCTTTTTGTTGCTCCACAGGTAGCGGGTGAAGAAGGATTCGCTGGGGCTGGTGCGCACAAACAGCAGGTTGATGAACTGGCACAGCACAATCGTGACGTAGGTGAGGATAGTGGCCTGGGCGTACAGGGAGGTGCTTGTTGACGCGCCCACTGGGCTTAGGCCCTGGCGGGCAAAGAACAGCAGGAAGTTGCTGTAGGCAAGCCCGGCCGACAGCAGGCCATACACTACGAACTCGCCAACGGCGCGGGCGTTAATGATGTGGTCCTTTAAGTTGCGCGGATGGTCGTGCATAAGATCGTTCTGCGCCGGGTCCCACCCAAGGGCAGTTACCGGGAATAATTCGGCAATGAGGTCGATGGCCAGAATCTGTACAGCCAAAATAGCAATTGGCACGTCGAACACTGCCTGCCCAACCAAACTTATAAGCACCGCAAACAGTTCGCCGGCGTTGTCGGTGAGTGCGCAGCGTGCGGCCTTGGTAATATTGCGGAAGGTGAGCCGCCCTTGCTCAATCGCGCCCACCAGCGTGCTGAAGCTGTCGTCCAGCAGCACAATGGCGGCGGCTTCTTTGGCAACGTCGGTACCTGTGCGGCCCATGGCTACGCCAATGTCGGCGCGCTTCAGTGCCGGCGCGTCGTTAATGCCGTCGCCGGTTACGGCTACAACTTTGCCGGCTGCTTTGGAAATTTCAACAATGCGCAGTTTGTCTTCGGGTGCCACGCGCGAAAATACCACGCCGCCTCGTAGTACCAGCTGCAGGATTTGGGCATCGCTTAAGCCGGGCAAATCCTCGCCAAGCACAATCTGAATGTCTTCACCCTCGGGAGCAAGCTGCGCTTTGCGGGCAATTGCCTGGGCAGTAGTAGGGTAGTCGCCGGTGATGATAGACACCTTAATGTGGGCGCCGCGGGCGGCAACCATGGCAGCCGGCACTTCGTCACGCAGCGGGTCAACCATGCTGACCATACCCAGGAATACCAGGTTTTGCTCAACCTCATCGAATGTCATTTTTGTGGGTTTGGAGCCAGCGGGCAGGGTGCCGTAGGCAAAGCCCAGGTTGCGCATGGCATCGCCAGCCTGGCGCTCGTTATATGCTTTGAAAAACTCGCGGTCTTTGGCGGTGAGCGGGCGGACGTGGCCGTGGTCCCATAGGTGGGTGCAGCGCTCCAGCACGCTTTCGGGCGCGCCTTTGGTGAAGACGGTGAGGCTTTGGTTGTAGCGGCGTACTGAGCTCATGCGTTTGCGCGCGGAGTCAAACTGGAACTCTTTAATTTCTTTGTTGGCGGTGTTGAGCTTGTCGGTGTCGATGCCAACTTTGCGCGCCAGCGTTACCACTGCGCCTTCAGTGGGGTCGCCCACGCAGTACCAGCTGCCGTGTTCGTCGTCTGGCGGGTTTACATGGGCGTTGCTGGCGTGGGCGCCAGTTTCAAAAAACAGTTTAATGGTTTCCATTTGCTGGCCGGTAAGCGGTTCGTTCTCGGCATCTACAATAACACCGTCCGGCTGGTAGCCGGTGCCGGTTACGCCATACTCGGTGCGGCCCACCAGCAGGTGCTCAACAGTCATTTCGTTTTTGGTGAGTGTGCCGGTTTTGTCGGTGGCAATAATGTTGGTGGCGCCCAGCGTTTCCACGGCCGATAGTTTTTTGACGAGCGCGCGGGCGCGCGCCATGCGGCCAGCGGTTTGGGCAAGGGTAATGCTAACCTCGGCGGCCAGGCCGTTAGGAATCATGGCGGCGCTAATACTAATGGCAAACAGCAGCGCCGCTTTCAGCCCCAGGTGCGATTCCAGCGCAATCCAGGTGAGCAGCAGCGCCAAAATGGCCACGCCCTGGGTGAGGCGTTTACTGAGGTTGTTCAGCTCGCGCGTCAGCGGGCTGGCGTCGCTTTTAGTGGTTTGGCTGAGGTTAGCAATGCGCCCCAGCTCGGTGTTCATGGCCGTGCCTACGACCACACCGTGGCCGTTGCCCGTGGCTACGGTAGTGCCCATAAACAGCAGGTTGTGGCGCCCGCCCAATGGCACATCCCCGGAAATGGCATGCACAAATTTGCGGGCCGGTGAGCTTTCGCCGGTGAGCGCGAAGTCGTTGGTGCTCAGTTCCTGCTCGTCTATGACGCGCAAGTCCGCGGGCACTGAGTCGCCCTCCTCTACGTACACAATGTCGCCTACAACCAGGGAGGGTGAGTCAATTTCCACCAGCTTGCCGCCGCGCACTACCTTGGCGCGCGGCACTGTTAATTTCTCCAGGCTGGCCATGAGCGACTCAGCCTTGTGCTCCTGCACGAACCCAACCACAGTGTTTATCGCGGCAATAAAGAAGAGGATAACGGCGGTGCGGTAGTCCTGCAGATACAGCGAAATCAGGGCGCTAATAATGAGCAAAATCAGCAGCAGGTTTTTGAATTGGCGCAAAAAGGTAACGATGCCCGGTTCACGCTTGGTGCGCTGGAGTTCGTTCGGGCCATTTTTGGCCAGGCGCTCGCGGGCTTCGGCGCTAGATAAGCCGTCGGGGCTAGTGCTTAGGCCGCGCAGTACCTCCGAGCTGTCAACACGGTAATACGGGAGCTGGGTTTTTTGTTCCATACAGGCATTATAGCCGAATACGCTCACGTTTTGGCGCGTTCGGTAATATTGTTGTAAAACTGTTTTTGCAGGTTTACAACAATGGGTCATGACAGGTAATCTAATAGGAATATGTCTGAGACAACTCCAGGTGTGCCAGGTGAGGTGCTGGGCGACCCCGTATATGCTGCTATTTTAGAGAACGGCCTTTTGGAGACGCGCCTGGCTCCTTTACTCGAGAATCCGGATGAAGCAACCCGCGCGGCCCTGCATGACGCCGCCTGGGCTGCCGCCAACCATGACCATGCGGGTGCAGTAGCTGCAAGAGAGGTGGTCAGCGAACGCCGTGTTCTGGTAATCCAGGGGCTGCTAAGCGGCCGCACCAGTGAGCAAACATTGGCCGGCGCAGCTGCAGCCACTGGCCAGCATGCGTCATACGAGCTACTGAACGTCGCCCGCCGCAGGGTAGGCGGCCGCCTGCGCCAAATGATAAATACCGTAACCCGCGGGCCGGTGCGCGACCCCGACCTGCCTGGCATAACTGAACTTATGCGCCGCCAGGCAGCAGATTTAATGGCGCACGCGGTTTATCCAAACGACGACACCCACCGCGCCATCCGTTTCATAGGAAATAACCTTACCCCTCACCGCGATGACACCATACGCTCGGCACGCGAGACGCAGGCGCTGTTGCACCACTTTTCTGGCGACACCAACGCGCCGCCCGGCATTTTGCCTTCCGACGACCTAACTTTTATACTGACGCGTTTCCGCGACCGGTATGTGCAATGGGCCGACCAACATGGCCTGGATGAGCAGGGCGAAGCATTCCAGCTTATGGATTCCTTGCTGGGTATTACCGGCAGAAGGGAAATGCGTTCCTTCCGCCAGATGATCGGCACCTACCCGGAGCGCGCCGCCGAACTGCGCAGCACACTACACTCCCACCTCGAAGATATTTTCATAGGTTTTATGCAGATGCAGGACGTACGCCAAGTGGCTACGCCGCGCCCGGAAACGGCAGTTAAGGCACCTGCCACACAGAAAGTTGCCGGCCCGGCTGGTTATGTAGCGGTCAAAAAAGCTTCCCCGGCCAAGAAAACAGCGGCAACGTCTGGGACTGCGGCAAAGGCAACGCCCGCTAAAAAAGCCGTGCCAGCCAAAAAGGCACCGCCACCCTCTGATGGCCCCTCAGGCGCCGAACTTTTAGCCGGAGCCGACGAAGTGCTCTTAACCGTTGAGGATGCGACTGCCCAACTGACCGCGGCTGTGGCAGAAGACGCCTTCAGCACCGCAGAAGACCGCCGCCGCGAACGCCGCGAGCTGGCAGAACGCGCCGGCCGCTTTTCTGAAGACATCGGCGATGAAGCCTACGCCGAACCTCAAACCGGCCGCGCAATGTCGCAGGATAGCGTAGGAATTTGGCTTAAGACTATTGGCAGGACGCCATTGCTAAATGCCGCAGAGGAAGTTGAGCTGGCCAAAACTATTGAAGCGGGCCTGTTTGCCCGCGAACGATTAGACAGCGGCGAAAAATTTACAGGTGTTAGTGGTGCGCAGCTGAAACGCGACCTGCAATATTTGGAACGCGCAGGTGCAAGCGCTAAGGACCACATGCTGGAAGCGAACCTGCGCCTGGTTGTGAGCGTGGCTAAGCGGTACACCGGCCGTGGCATGGCATTCCTCGACCTTATCCAGGAAGGTAACACTGGTTTGATCCGGGCGGTTGAAAAATTCGACTACGAAAAAGGTTACAAGTTCAGCACCTACGCCACCTGGTGGGTCCGCCAATCTATTAGCCGGGCAATGGCCGACCAGGCGCGCACCATCCGCATCCCGGTGCACATGGTTGAGCAAATCAACAAATTGGGCAAGATCCAGCGTGAGCTTTTAGGGACGCTCGGGCGTGAGGCCACCCCCGAGGAGATTGCCATGGAAATGGACACCACCCCCGATAAAATCTTGGAGATCATGGGCTATTCCCGCGAACCTATTTCTTTGGACAGAAAAGTTGGCGAAGACGGGGACGTTGAGTTAGGCGACTTTATAAGTGACACTGACGCGGAAGGTGCAGACCATAACCAGGCAGTGTTTGTCATGCTGCAGGACGGCCTTGAAAAGACGCTGGGCGTATTGAGTGACCGGGAAGCCGGCGTAATCCGTTTGCGTTTCGGGCTGACTGATGGCATACCCAGGACGCTTGATGAAATTGGCCAGGTGTACGGCGTGACCCGCGAACGCATCCGCCAGATAGAAGCACGGGCAATGGAAAAACTCCGCAAGCCGGTAAACTCAGCGCACTTAAAGGGTTACCTCGAGGATTAGCGTTCGCTATCCGCCAGCTCCGAGGTTATACTGTTAGCATGAGTGAGCGACTGGTTATCATTGACGGCAAAAGCGTGCTGTACCGCGGCTACTACGCTATGCCCAACTTAAGCACCCGCGATGGCAAGCCCACGGGCGGCGTGTACGGCTTTGCCGTTATGGCGCTGGAAGTTATCAAGCGCTTTAAGCCAGACTACGTGTGCGTGGCCTGGGACAAGCGCCATACCAATATCCGCCGCAGGCGCGAGCTGTACCCCGAGTACAAGGCTAACCGCAAAGCCGCCCCTGAAGATTTTTACGACCAAGTAGCTATTTTGCAGGACGTCTTGAAAAGCCTGGGCTGGCCTTTATATGAGCTTGACGATTACGAAGCCGACGACATTATGGCAACGCTTGCCCTGAAAGCCAAGGCCAAAGACATTGAAACGTATCTGATAAGCGGCGACTTCGACCTGCTGCAAACCGTAAACAGCCACACGCACGTGTGCATCCCGCGCAAGGGCTTCAGTGAAATTGAATTGTTCAATGAAGCTGCATTTCGCGAGAAATACGGCGTTGGCCCGCACCAGTGGGCCGACGTAAAGGCGCTGCAGGGCGACTCCTCCGACAACATCCCTGGCGTACACTTAGTGGGCCCAAAGAGCGCACTGGAGCTCATTTCTACCTATGAAACATTAGAGGGTGTGTATGAGCACCTGCCTGATATAAAACCGAACCTCCGCGCCAAGCTGGAAAAAGACCGCGACATGGCGTTCTTAGGCCAGAAGCTAGTCACGTTGTATACCGATGCGCCGCTGGAGTTGGAATTCGACAAAATGCGGCTGCCAGCTGAGGGTGTACCGCCGGCGTTCATTGCCAAAGTGCGCGAGCTGGAATTCCGCACATTGCTGCGCCAGCTGGAGGCTGCCCAAGCCCAGGCCGGCGTTGAAGCTGAAACAGATGAGAACGCTGCCGGCTATATCAAACAATTGGAAGAAGCCAAGCAAGTGCCGTTTAGCGAAAAAGCGTTCGCCGGCGATGAACCGCGCCTGATTGCCCTGAGCCCGGACGCGGTCACATTGTGGCTGAGCGCTAAACCAGGGGAGTACTCGGCCGTGCAGTTGAGCGACCTGCACGCAGGTGTGCTCCAGGGCCCGGTTATCGGACACGACCTGAAAGCAATTTTCCGCGCCTTGCTGGCCGCCAATATAGAGCCGCCCCAGCAAGTGGCCCACGATACCCGCCTTTCCGCCTTTATTTTGAACTCTTTGCAACGTTCGCTGGAGCTGTCTGACCTTATTGGCCAAACCATTGCAGCAGACGATCCCGGCCGAATAATCACTGCTACCTGGCAGTTGTATAACGAACAACAAAAAGAGTTCAAAAAAGCGCCCACACTAGAGAAAGTGGCGCGCCGGCTGGACTTCCCAATGGTGCCGCTGCTGGCAACCGTGGAGCACCGCGGCATTTTGCTGGATACCGCCTACTTGCGCCAAATGAGCGACGAATTCGAGATCAAAATTGTTGGTATTGAGCAGAAAATCTACAAAGAGGCCGGCGACAAGTTCAACATCAGTTCGCCGGCGCAACTGGGCACCGTTTTGTACGAAAAACTGGGTTTGCCAACAACGGGTGTAAAAAAAGGGAAGACTGGCTACAGCACCGGCTCGGCCGAGCTGGACAAACTGCGCGGCCTGCACCCTATCATCAACCTGATTACCGAATACCGCGAGTACACCAAGCTGAAGAGCACGTACATAGATGCGCTGCCTAAGCTGGTGGACGCGGGTGGCAAGCTGCACACCACGTATGCCCAAGATGTTGCAGCCACTGGCCGGTTAAGCTCGCACGACCCTAATTTGCAAAATATCCCCACGCGCACTGAGCTGGGGCAGGCTATCCGCGGCGCGTTCAAACCCGCCGAGGGCAATGTGTTTGTCAGCGCCGACTACAGCCAGTTCGAGCTGCGCCTGGCCGCGTACATGGCCGACGATAAACAGATGCTGGAAGACTTTAACAAAGACATCGACATCCACACCGCGACTGCTGCCCAAGTTGCCGGCGTACCATTAGAACAAGTAGACAAAGAAATGCGCCGCCGCGCCAAAGCCGTGAACTTTGGCATTTTGTATGGCATGAGCCCGCACGGCTTAAGCGTTGCCACGGGCATGACAATCATGGAAGCCAAAGAGTTTATTGAACGCTATTTTGCCCTGCGCGCCCCGCTGCGCAAATACATGGAGCACACTGCCGAGCTCGCCCTCAAACAGGGGTACGTAGAGACTATTTTCGGCCGCCGCCGCCCCACGCCTGACATGAAAAGCAGTAACTGGGTTGTGCGTGAGGCCGCCAAGCGTGCCGCCATAAACATGCCCATCCAGGGCACCGAAGCCGACCTCATGAAAATGGCCATGCTCAAAGTAGAGAAGGCCTTAGACGGCCTGGGCGAGCAATTGCTGCAAATCCATGACAGCATCCTGGTAGAATGCCCCGCCGAAAACGCCGAAAAGGTAGCAGAAGTTTTGAAAGACACCATGGAACACGTGTACGACTTGCCGGTAAAACTGGCTGTAGACGTTAAAACAGGCAAGGACTGGGGCGAAATTTAACCCTACTGTTGCGTAGCCCTGTTAGTTGCTCATTTTGATGCACAAGTTGAACTGATTTTGCTACCTCTGTTATAGTTGTGCGCTATGACAGAATTCAACCCCGAACTATTTACCCCGCCCCCTGAACTCGCCTCAGCAGTAAACCGCGCCCGCTACTTGCTGCTAACTACCCGCAACGTAACACTTTCCACCGTGGGTATAGACCCTGTTAGTTTCACGCCTCGGCCGCATGGCACTGTGCTGTCGGCTGGTTTCCGCTCATCTTTGGATATGAGCGAGCCGCCGCTGGAATTCTACTCGTGGTCGTTCCCGGACACACGGCATGCGCTCAACCTGGAAAACTCCGGCGGCGAGGTGGATCTTACGGTTGTTAAGTCGTTCAGCTCCGGCAAAGCCCTAAATTTGCAGGGTACTATGGAGCAACTGCCGTTCGACGAAATTGACACATGGCTGCCAGTGCTCAACGGCCTGCGTAAGATGTTCCGTATGGGCAAGCGTGAACTCGAAGACTTTAACCCGGATATTACCGAACACCCAAAGGCGCTGTATTATACGACCATAACAGGGGCGAGCGTGGCTAACCAACGCTGCAACGAAGGAAGGTGGACTGGGGACGTAGCAGAGCCCTTGGAGCTGGACTGGCTGCGCGGTTTTGAGGGCGACCCGTGGCGCATGCGCTGGCTGCGGGAAATTGGTGCAGCGGCTATCCACCGGGTAAGTAACGCCAAACCGTAACGGCCGCCCGTTAGCGGATGTAATAAACGACGGTAACGCTGTAATCCAGCGAGTTTTCACCGGGCTGCACTGCAAGCTGCGGGCTGGCAGTGCTGGCTTTGCTGAGCGGTTCCGAGGCGTCCATGCTGTAAATTGGCCCATGCCCAAAGCCGTTGCTGTCATCCAGCGACTTCACGGCGCCAAGCTTAAAGCCCAGGTTTTTGGCGCTTTGCTCGCCTTTGGCGCGTGCTTCCTTCGTGGCTTGGTCGCGCGCTTTGGCCTGCAATGATTTCTCTTTGCTGGCGCTGAATGTGGCCTGCGGCGTGAGTGTGCCAGTGGGCGAGGTAGTTACCAGGTAGTCTTCCACCTTCTGGGCAGTGGTTTTGTCGGCGATAGTTACAGTGATGCTAAGAGTGTAGGTAGGTGTGCGGTCACTGTCGTTATAACTGGGGTACGCCCAACCGTCGGCGTTGGTTTTAATTTTGCTGTCGGCCACACCTAGTTTTTTCAGCTCGGCCACAACGCTGTTACTTTTAGCAGTCATGGCCGCAATGGCGGTGTCTTTGTCGGCTTCCTTAAACTGGTAACTGGGGTTAAATACAAATTCGTCTGGTTCGGCTGTTAGCCGCGCTTCGCCGGTGACCGTAACCGTGCGGTCTTTGGCGCTGGGCGCAGGCTGCCACGGCCGCCACACAGCAATCATTGCCAGGATAATTACAGCCAGAACCACGCACACTATGCGGTAATCCAGGCTAAGGGTTAGTTTTTTCTGGGCTGGTGCGGGTTGGTCCATGACGTCTCCTTTATGCTTATATTCGGCGAAACTGCCCAAAAAGTAAAGCGTGGCTTCATAAATAGGGAGTATCATAAAGATATGACAGATACAGCCGAGCCACAGTACGATGTTTTGGACGAAAATGGCCACCAAACAGGGGAAGTACTGGGCCGCGCCGAAGTGCACCGCCGTGAATTGTGGCACGAAGTAGTAAACGTATGGATTTTGAACCACGACGGCGAGGTGCTGCTGCAGCTCCGTTCGCCAGAGGTAGAATTGTCGCCAGGCGTGTGGGATGTGGCCGTTGGCACGCATATGCGCCCTGGCGAAGACCCAGTAGCTGCCGCAGCCCGCGGCCTAGCTGGTGAACTGGGTGTAACTGTGCTGCCCGAAAGCCTGAAACACCTGTTTAATATCAAAGCCAGAAACCCAATGCCAAACGGCAGCAAGCACTGCGTGCTGGGGCATGTATTTTTGTTGAAGCTGGACATCGACATCAACACCGTTACCCTTGATTCCAGCAAAATTTCGCAGCTTATTTGGCGCCCGGTGGTGCAGGTAATGGCTGAAATCGGCGGCACTGACACTGCCAGCAAGTATTTCCCGCGTGAAGGCGCCTACTATCCACAAATTTTCGACGCGCTCCTGGCTTCCGCCCCGCCCGAAATGAACAAATAGCGTCTGCTATACTGGCGGTATAGATAAGCACAAGGGGATAGCAGATGGCCGACAGTACACTACGCGTTGCCGCGAAAGCAGTCATTGTAAACAGTGAAGGGCGCGTGCTTATTTTGCGCGAAGCCGCTGGCTACGCCGACGGTACTAACACCGGCAAATACCATCTGCCCGGCGGCCGGCTGGAAGCAGGCGAGGCCTTCCACGATGGCCTGAACCGCGAAATCCGCGAAGAAACCGGCCTTACCGACATTGCGGTTGGCGAAGCCATCCACGTTGATGAATGGCGGCCAGTTATAGATGGCGCCGAACAACAGATTGTCGGTGTATTTGTACTGTGCCACTACACGGGCGGCGACGTGGTGCTGAGCGCCGAACATGACGAATCTGTATGGATGAACCCCGACGAACGCGACAAATATGCGCTGCTGCCCGCAGACCTTGCCGCAGTTGAAGCATTTTTGCGCCTGCGCGACCGCTAAACTCCGGGCGTAGTAAAGTAGTCTGCAACCCTTGTATTTTAACCTCTAATGTGGTATTGTTTATACATCCGAAAGAGGTTATGAGGAAATGAAGTATTTTATCGGATTCATAGGAGTTGTGGCACTAATTATCTTAGTGTTCGTATTGATTGTGCGCGGCTTTAGCGGCGGCGGCTCCAAGAACGACAAGCCCCAAACCGACCTCTCTGACTATACCAACACCAGCACGGTAATGCGCTTTACCACCGAAGGTCCGGTTACGGCTAACCAGAATTATGACGAAATCCGCATCACCGTTGGCCGCGACGCGAGCACCGTTGAGGTGGTAAACGGCTACCAAGGCAACGTCGTAAAGGCCAAAACCTACCCCAACAACAGTGATGCCTACGGTAACTTCCTGCGTTCCTTGCAGCTGCTGAACTTCACTAAAGGCAACCCCGACCCCAAGCTGGCCGACGAACGCGGCTACTGCCCAACTGGCAACCGCTACGTATACGAAATTGTCAGCGGCAACGCCGATGTACAGCGTTTCTGGATCGGCACCTGCGGTGTCGGTACGTTCAAGGGCAACTCCCAGGTTATCCGTTCCTTATTCCGCAGCCAAATTCCCGATTACGCCACATTTACCAGTGACGTCACTATCGCCCAGTAACTTTTTAACCTACTTAGGGCAGAGACGCTCGAACACTAGCCAATCCGGAACAGCAGCCGTTTACTTGTAGCGGCTGCTGTTTGTATAGCGGTTTGGCGCAGGTGCAGGGCGTTGGCCAGCGCCGCGCTTTGCACGGTGATAACCACGGCCTCGCCCTGGATAGCCACGCTCGACTCCGCCCCAAATTCAGTGGCAATGTACTTTTTAATAGCCGTAATTTCATTTGATGCGGCAGGAGTGTATTTGCCCAATAAGTCGCCAATATGTTCCATTTCTTAAGTATAGCAAGAACAGGTCAGTCCCGGGTCGCTTGACGCATGCCGCAAAAAGAGTATATTGATAGCTAAATTGACAACAGCAAATAAAGCATGACAACTATACCATATAGGACGGCATCACGGTTTGGGCGTGTGCAGCCGCCTACCTACGAATCTCCGGCCGCGCCGCTCAGCGTATGGACGCGCTGGGCTGCCGTTTCTGCAGCACTCCGTGACTACGGCAATGTGTTAACAGAGGAAATCGACCCTGATTTAGTGGCCGCCACTGCCACTGTGGCTGCCCAGCGCGCCGACTGGGAAACAGTTGACCGCATGGCTGTATCGGTAGACCTGGACGCGGTGGTGAATGCGCCGCGCGCCGCGCGGATAGAATCGTCGCTGGATGCCACCAATGTTGCCGGCCTGCTGGAAAAAGGGCGTTTAGCTGCAGCTAGTGATTTTTGCACGCGCGTACTGCGCCGCGCCCATATCCTGCCGCGGGTAAAATTATCCGACGAGCAGCAGATGCGTGACCGCCAGCGCCGTATGCTTGAGCAACACTTGGCAACCCCCGCGCCAGAATTCGTTGATTTAGACCAGCGTCTGGTTGCCGCCGCCGCTTTAGCGTGCCAGGTGGAGCTCGGCAATACAGAAGTTGCCCAAGTTGTTGCCGCCGATGTCCTCTTTACGACATACACACAGGAAATGCAGGCCGCCACCACTGATATGGTGCAGGCCGCCGCACCTGCCGTACAATAGACTCATGCCCGAATTGCCAGAAGTAGAAACGGTGCGCGCCGGCCTGGCCGGTTTGCTGCCCGGCCGCACCATAGCCAGCGCCACCCACGATTGGCCGAAAAGTTTCCCAAACGCGCCCGCCGATGTGGAAACTTTCCTTCAGGGCGCCACAGTAACGGCGGTGCGCCGCCGCGCCAAAGTGCTGATCATCGACCTTTCCAGCGATTACTCGTTAGTAGCGCATTTAAAAATGACCGGCCAGCTGGTGTTTCGCAGCCAGAAAGAGCATTTTGGCGCGGGCCACCCAAATAGCAGCTTAATAGGCGAGCTGCCCGACAAATCCACCCGCGTAATTATCACCTTTGCCGACCACAGCACGCTGTATTTTAACGACCAGCGCAAATTTGGCTGGATGCGGCTGCTGCCAACACCGGAGGTAGAGCAGCTCGATTTTTTCCAAAAAGTAGGCCCTGAGCCGCTCGCCGCCGATTTTACCGCCGAACAGTTCATAACCCGCCTTATGCGCCGCAAAAGCAGCGCCATTAAAGCCGTGCTGCTCGACCAGACCGTGGTGGCCGGTATCGGCAATATTTATAGCGACGAGAGTTTGTGGGGCGCCAAAATCCACCCACAAACACGCGTGGCCGATATCCCCGCACCGCAGCTAGAGGAGCTATTCAAAAGCTTGCAGGCCGTGCTGCGTTTAAGCATTGAAAAAGGCGGCAGCACCGACCGCAACTATGTTAACCATGAAGGCAAGCGCGGCAGCTATCTGGGGTTTGCGAACGTGTTCCGCCGCGAAGGGCAGCCATGCCCGCGCTGCGGCACACCTATTGTGAAACTGCGCGTGGCCGGCCGCGGTACGCATATTTGCCCGCATTGCCAGCAGCGCCACCTGTAGCATCCGCGCACGCTGCACCCGAACAGTGTTATCATAGATGAACATGATTGTGACGTTGACCGGGAGTAACGATTTTGCGCGTTCGCGCGAGCTCAAGAAGCTGGTGTCTGCTTTTGTGCAGGAACATACCGATATGGGCCTGGAGCGCCTGGACGGCGATGAACACGACGCTAGCCGCATGCGTGAAAGCGCCGCCAGCATGCCGTTCCTGACCGCCCGTAAAATGGTGGTGCTGCGCGAGCCAGGCAAGCAAAAGGCGTTTGCCGAACACATCACCGAAATTTTCAAAGAGGCGGCTGACACCACCGACCTGATAATCGTAGAGCCCAAGCTCGACAAGCGTTTGAGCTACTATAAAACACTCAAAAAAGAGACTGACTTCCGCGAGCTGAACGACCTGGACGCTTCGGGCCTGGCCCGCTGGGCAGCAGAATATGCCCAGGCCCACAATGGCACGCTTGCCCAAAACGACGCACGCCTTATTATTGACCGTATTGGCGCAAGCCAGCAGCTGTTGCAGCAGGAGCTCGACAAATTACTGGCCTACGACCTGCACATTACCCGCCAAACAATTGAACTGCTTACCGAGGCGACGCCGCAAAGCACTGTATTTGAACTGCTTGACGCCGCATTTGCCGGCCGCACCAAGCGTGCCTTTGAACTGTACCGTGAACAGCGTGCCCTGAAGGTTGAGCCGCAGGCAATCATCGCCATGCTGGCCTGGCAGCTGCACGTACTGGCTGTGATTAAAACTGCAGGCGTCCGTAGCGCAGAAGACATTGCCCGCGCTGCCAAATTGAACCCGTTTGTGGTGCGTAAAAGCCAGGGCCTGGCCCGTGGCCTAACGCTTCCTAATTTGCGCAAAAAAATAGCCGAGCTGCTGGAGCTCGACTTAAGCCTCAAAACCAAAAGCATGGACGCCGATGAAGCGTTGCAGCTGTACTTGCTGACGCTGTAGGACTACTACTGGTTAAAGTTCCGTGGCATTTGGCCAGGAATAATCTGGGTTACTTCACCAACAACCGGTGCAATGCGCCGCGTTGATTCAGAACCAGCGGTAGTTATCATCACTGTATTTTCGCCAGGACTGGCGTCAGGGTCTACTAGGCCCGTGCGTTCGCCTATGGCGTGCAGGCTAGCCCTCAGTACAGCGGTTGCGTCAGGGTCAGGGTGGGAGGCTGGTTCTGGGAATTCACCCAGGCGTACCGGGCGCTGCAGAGGGGTAGTTTTTTCAGCTTCAGCATGGCGCCCGCCGCCATTGATCACAACTGTCTTTTCACCTGTTTTTTCACTGTGTGGAGCGTTAATTACCACGGTTTGTTCACCAGCGCCGCTGTTTACGTTGAGGCGCTGCGTTGCGGCATCGCCTGCGCCAGGCAGGTTAGTGTCGCGGGCGTCGGTGAAGATAACGCGTTCGCCTTCGCCAACCCTACGGCGGTGGCGGCCGCCCGTGCCGGTGCGTCCCAGCACGCTTGCGATTGCACTACGTGGCAGGCGGCGCGTTTCAGCGTCAGCTTCTGCCGCAGGCGGGGTTATTTTCTGGGTGACGTCGCCTAAGTGGGCCGGGCGTTTAATTATTTGAGTGGCTTCCCCGGCCGGGTCCTGCTGCTGAGGGCGCCACGCGATTATTTGCGTAGCCTCACCATGAGGGGCAGGGGCGGCGACTGGGCGTTTTGGCAGCGGGGCAGGTGCTGCTGGCTCGCTAGCCCCAGGCTGCGCTTCGTTGGTTGTGGATGCGCTACGCAAGCGGGCTAGTATACCGTCCATGGCCGTTGCGCCCATAGCGTCCAGGTGGTCGTCGGCAGGTGCAACGGCAACTTTTTCTACGCCTGCCAGCAAGCTGCCGGCAACGCCGTTTTCGCTGCCGCCGCCGCTTTGTGCATATGCGCGCCGTTGTTCGGCTTCGCGGGCATCGTCAACGTGGACATTTACGCCGTCTACGATGGTGGTGTTGCGGTCGCCTTTGGTGAGGAATTCATTTGCTGCGATGGCCATAACGCCGCTGTGTTCTGCGAAGCGAGGGTCCCAGCCTTCAGGCAACTGGCCAGCGGCGAGTAAGCGAAGGGTGTCCATGTCGTGGGCGTGAATAACATCAGCAACAGCGCCAGAGGCCTGGAGTACAAGTGGTAAGGCCTCTGCGCCATGGGTGCCGGATGTCCCAGCTTCGAGTGGGGCGGCTAATTCATGCGCGTGGCGGGGGAGTGGTCCATCAGTCATTACGCTTTTATTATAGCATCTATAAGCATAATAGGCAATATGTTTACAGCCATGAACTAAAGGGAAACAATAAAAAAACGCCTGCCGCGCGGGCAGGGCGTTTTTTAAATGCTAGAATTGCCTATTTTTTGGCAGTTTTCTTAGCAGCAGGCTTTTTAGCGGCAGCCGGCTTCTTTGCCGGAGCCTTTTTAACAGCCTTAGGAGTGGCAGTGGCAGCAGCCTTGGCATCGCGAGCCAACTGGCTCTTCTTGCGGGCAACTTTGTTCTTGTGCATCACGCCTTTTTTAGCGGCTTTGTCCAGCTCGCTTTGGGCCTTGCTTCCAAGGCTCTTAACTTCCTTAGTACCACCTGTGATGGCCTTGTGGAAAGCTTTCAGCGCGCCCTTCAGGCTGCGCTTGGTTTTGCTGTTGCGCACAGCTGCTTTGGTGCTGGTGCGAACGCGCTTCTTTGCTGACTTAATGATGGGCATTAAAAGTACCTTTGTTGTTATTTACTACACGAAATATACCAGAGGTGGAACACTTTGTAAAGCCGCCCCCTTGAATGTTTAATCTGTATTTCATTGTGCTGACAGGGCACTGGCTGGTAGTATGAAGGCATAAAGGGGATCCTCTGGTGAAAAATAAAGTGAAGAAGATGTACTCAAACGACGGCCAAGACCGGCTGCTGCCGCGCTTGAGCTTATTTGTATTTAACCGGTCTAAGTTTGCCGCGGTCATTTGGCTGGCGCTGACGATATTCGGTGTTGTTAGCTATACCACGCTATTACAGCGGGAAGGTTTTCCGAGTATAGATATACCATTCTCCACCATCAACGGTACTTATTTTGTAAATGACGCCAGCAAGGTAGACTCGCAAGTTGCCGGCCCGGTAAGCGATTTGGTGCTGAAGGACTCACGCGTGAAGAGCGTGCAGGCAAACTCGCACGACAATTTCTATTTCCTGGCAGTGCAGTACAAGGAAGGTACGAACGCTGATGCCGCAGGCAAGCAAATCCAGCAGCGCATTACCGACGCACATCTTTTGCCGGAGCGCGCCACCCTTACCATGCAGACGCCGAAAATCGGCTTTACAGAGCGCGGTGACGATGGCGTTATTTCGGTATACGCCAAGAACGACGGCGCAACTGTTGAGCAGCTCACCGCAGAAGGCGAAAAAGTAGCTGCATACATTAGCAGCAAGCACCTTGAATCTATCAAGAGTGTGTCAGTTATTGACCCGTTCGTAGAGGGCAGCGACCCGCTGAGCGGCAAAGCTGTCACCAGCCAGAAGCTGTTCGACCGTTACGGCGAGCGCACTGGCGACCAGAACAATTTCTATGACTCGGTATCTGTTGGTTACTCCCAAAAAACCGGCACCGATGTCATTAAGCTAGATGACAAGCTGAAGGAAACGCTGGCGGCCTACAACGCCGAACACAAGGACTCACCCTACACGGCAGTTATCAGCGCCACCTACGCCAACGACATCAAGGAACAAATTGGCGGGTTGCAGCAGTCACTGCTTGAGGGCCTGGGCGCTGTGCTTATTATTGGTTCGCTGGTAATTGCTATCCGCGCCTCACTCATTACTGTGCTGGCCATGCTTACGGTGCTGACTATTACGCTTGGCGTGCTGTATCTGGTGGGTTACTCCCTGAACACGATTACGCTGTTCTCGCTGGTGCTGTGTCTGGCTTTGATTGTTGACGACACCATCATTATGGTTGAGGCGATAGACGCGCAGCGGCGGCGGAGAAAAGATCCGCGTGAAGCTGTACAGATTGCTACCCGCAAGGTAAGCCGCGCCATGGTGGCTGCAACGTCAACTGCTGTGCTGAGTTTTGCACCGCTGTTGTTTGTAAGCGGTATTTTGGGCAGCTTTATCCGCGCCATTCCAGTAACAGTTATCACCAGCCTGGTAACCAGCTTGGTAGTGGCACTGATATTTATCCCGCTGTTCGCCCGCTACCTGCTGCTGGGTAAGAAACAAATGGGGCCAAAGGGCGATGTAAGCGAACCCGCTGCCCGCCTGGAAGACAAAGTGGCCGAATTTGTAGGCAAGCCCATGCTGTGGGCCCGCGACTCCAAAAAGAAACTGGTAAGCGTTGGCTTAGTTGCCGTATTAATTGGCCTGGGTTTTGTGGTGGCCGCTGGATTCCTATTCCAGAAGGTGACGTTTAACATCTTCCCACCCAGCAAAGACAGCAACGGCCTTATTATGCAGCTGAGCTTTGCGCCTGGTACTACCATCCAGCAAGCCGAAAAAGTCTCAGATAAAGCCAACAAAGTAGCAGGCAAGTTCTTAGGCAGTAATTTCAAAACATCTGCTTATTACAGCAACGCCAACGCGCAAACCGTGCAGTCGTTCATCTACCTTGAGTCATTTAAGGACCGCGACGTAACAGCTCCGGAGCTGCAAAAGCAGCTGAAGGCTGAATTCAAAGACTTTACGGGCGCCCAGGTTGAGATAACGCAGCAGGATATTGGGCCGCCGTCATCTAACTTTGGCGTACGCATTGTCAGCAAGGACCGCGACGCGTCACTGCGCCTGGCTAACGACATCCAAGCCTACCTGAACAACCGCGAGCTGACCCGTGTCAGCGGTGAAAAGGCCAAAATTGTATCTACCACTGTATCCGACCCTGGCATCTATGAGCGCGAAGACGGCAAGCAGTATGTGGAAGTGAGCGCCAAGTTTAACGCCAACGACACCAGTACGCTGGTAACCCTGGCGCAGGATGCTGTGAAAAAGGAATTCACCGACAGCAAAATTGCGTCTTACGGCTTGAACAAAGACGTGCTGAAATATGACCTTGGCCAGGAAGAGGACAACCAGAACTCGTTTGGCACGCTGCTTATGGCGTTCCCGATTCTGCTGGGCGTGATCTTCTTGCTGCTGGCGATCCAGTTCCGCTCGTTGCTGCAGCCGCTGCTTATCTTTATGGCAATCCCGTTCAGCCTGTTCGGTATTACGCTGGGCCTGTACGCCACCAAGAACGCCTTCAGCTTCTTTACTATGCTGGGCTTCTTCGCTCTCCTTGGCTTAAGTATTAAGAACACTATTTTGCTGACCGACTACGCCAACCAACTGCGCCGTTCAGGCGAATCGGCTGTTGACGCTGCGGTGGGCGCATTGCGCGAACGGTTCCGCCCGCTGATTGCCACCAGCTTTACTGCAGTCGTATCTTTAATCCCGTTGTACCTGTCTGACCCGTTCTGGGAAGGCCTGACCGTGGTGCTTATCTGCGGCCTGCTATCCAGTACTTTCTTGGTCATCACTGTATTCCCGTACTACTACCTGGGCGGGGAATACCTGCGCACCCGCATTGGCCGCACGCCAGTGCTAACCTGGCTGGGCTTAAGCATTGCATTGTCATTTGGCGCTGTTAAGGCAGGCGCGGGCAAGGCAATTCCGCTGATCATCCTTGTGGTGCTGATTGGTGTGATTGTGGCGAGCAAAGTGCGCCGCAAACGCCGCACTGCGTAAACAGCTCAGACGTAGCGAACGTAAGAAAACCGCTCACTAAGGCACCTCGGAAGCTGGAAATGTGCTATAAAAAGCAAATTTCCAGACCCGCAAGTGCCGTGGGAGCGGTTTTCTGAAGTTAGTACCACGCGCACATTTCGAGCTTCCGAGGTGCCTTAGTGGGAATAGTTTTTCCGCAGCCTTACGCGACCAGGGCTATAAAAAATTTGGCAAAGCTAATGCTTATATGATACGCTGACTTTACAGATAGAAGACACCAAAAAGCATGGAACAAAAACAGGCAATAGCCGACCGCCTAAAACAATCAAACAACATCCTGGTAACGGTTAGTAATAACCCATCTGTTGACCAGCTGTCTGCCTGTATTGGTTTGACGCTGGCACTGAACAAACTAGGCAAGCACGCCACTGCCGTATTTAGCGGCACTGTGCCCAGCACGCTTGAGTTCCTGCAACCCGACAAAACCATCGAAAAGAATACCGACTCGTTACGCGACTTCATCATCGCCCTCGACAAAGCCAAGGCCGACAAGCTGCGCTACAAAGTTGAAGATAAAGTCGTTAAAATTTTCATCACACCGTACAAAACCTCCATTACCGATAAAGACCTCGATTTCAGCCAAGGCGATTTCAACGTTGACGTAGTTGTAGCCCTGGGCGTACACCAGCAGAATGAACTCGACCAGGCAATTACGGCGCATGGCCGCATTCTGCACGACGCTGTTGTAGCAGCCATTAACACCAAACCAGGCGGCGACCTGGGCACGGTTAACTGGATGGACACTACCGCCAGCAGCCTGTCAGAACTGACAGTGCAGTTAATTGACGCTATCGACAAGCAGGTGATGGATGGCCAAATGGCTACTGCGCTGCTAACCGGCATTGTTGCTGAAACCAACCGTTTCAGTAACGAAAAGACCACTCCGGCCGTTATGAGCGCCAGCGCCGAACTTATGGGTTTTGGCGCCAACCCAATGTTGGTTGCTACAAAGCTGCAAGAGCCAGTTGCTCCGCCGCCGCCCTCGCCAGCAGCGCCGGTATTACCAACCGCGGCCCACGACGAAGGCGCGAAGCTGCAAGGCGACCAAGGCAAGCCTGAGTCACACCCAGACGACGGCACACTTGAAATTACGCACCCCGCCCAAAATGAGGAACCCTGGAAGCCGGAAGAGGGCCACTCTAACGACAACCATGAGCCCGAACACCACGAAGAAGAAAAAAAGGAAGAGTATCACCCGCCGGAAGAGCCTGCTAAGCCTGAGGAAATACAGCCTGAGCCTATGCCGGCTGCGCCCGCTTACCAGCCAAGCCCTGAACTTCCTAAGGTAGAGGAAGATGTCCCGCAAATCCACATCGATGAGCACGGCTCATTGCAGGGCATGGAGCAAATCAACAACCACGGCGGGGAACCGCTGCTGGGCGGCAACACTGACCCGAATAAGCACATGGCCAGCTCGCACATGATCCTCCAGCCCCCAATGGGCGCCAACAACCAAATGGGCGGCCAAATGGGCGGTGCCAGCATGCCCGAAGATGAAGAGACCTCCACCGACCCGTTATCGCTGCCTGCACCAGACGGCTCTGGTTTTAACGGCGGTAACGGCGGGTTTGGCCCATCGCCGGCCGCATCGGCGAATATTGCGCCGCCCGACATGCCATACCTGCCGCCCAGCATGACGCCAGGTGGCTCTACGCCGGGTACACTTTCGGTCCCCCAAGGTCCCGACCCCATGGCAGCTGACTCGCAGGACAATTCTGCAACTGATGATGACGACTCCAACATGGTGCCGCCGCCAGCTGCGCCGCCACAAATTGTGCACCCCGGAGGTACGCCCCAGGCCCCAGCTCCCGCGCCCGATAGCATGGCCACGCCAGCGCTGCCATTTGCCCCGGCAACTCCGGGCGGGGAAACACTCAGTGAAATTGAAGCTGATGTAAACAGCCCGCATATTCAGCCGGGCACGTCGTTTTCGCCAACAACCCCTGTAGAACCGACTATGTCTGCCCAACCGAGCTATGCGCCTACAATCCAGCCTCCTGCACCTGGCGGCCCGTTATTTGCCGGCGCACCAGCGCCCAGCACGCCTCCGCCGTACGCCCCAGACCTTATGCCGCCGTTGCCAACCGCAACTGCCGCATCTGACCCTCAGGCTGCTCCGGCCATGCCGCAACTGCCCCAGGCGCCACTGCCAGACAACATGGCGCAGCCCGCAGTTCCAGCTCCCAGCCCGTCAACGGACCTTGCCAGCGCCCGCGACGCTGTAATGCAGGCAATTGCTTCCCAGCCTGAAACTGCTGTTGGCCCGGAGCCAATCCAGGCATTAAACGCTCAGCCGTTAGGTACGCCGCTGCATGAAGACCCGTCCGTGGTTGCCCCTATGGGGCCACAGCCTCCTATTAATATGGACGCCACCTCTAACCCGACATTTACTCTGCCCGATGTTGATGGCGCACCTGCCACATCCGGCCCAAGCGCGCCGCCTGCCTCGCCCCCGCCCATGATGCCACCAAGCAACCTTGGCCAGTAACATATTCCCCGTAAACACGGCAAAGCGTAGTTGCCAACTACCGCAGCGCCCGCTATCCTCTTAGGTAATGGACGGTATTTTACTTATAGACAAGCCTCAGGGCTGGACCAGCTTTGACGTGGTGAACAAAGTGCGCCGCATGGTGCAGCAGAGCGGCCTGAGCCAATCAAACAAAAAGCGCTTCCCGGTGGGGCACACTGGCACGCTCGACCCGCTGGCGACTGGCCTACTGGTGCTCATGCTGGGCGCGTACACCAAACAGGTGCCTCTGTACACCAAAATGGACAAAACCTACGACGTTGTAATGCGCCTGGGCCAAACCAGCACCACCGGTGATGAAGAAGGCGAGAAAACCCTCGCTTCCAACGTGGTGCCCACCAAAGAGGAGCTGCACATCGCCATGGCCCGTTTCGAGGGCGATATTATGCAAACGCCACCCGTTTATTCGGCTATTAAGATTAATGGCCAGCGCGCCTACAAACTGGCGCGCGATGGCAAAGCGCCCGAAATGGAACCGCGCCCGGCACATATTGAGCGCATTATTTTCACTGGGTATGACTATCCCGACGTCCGTTTTACCGTGCATGTCAGCAGCGGCACCTATGTGCGTTCACTGGTAGAGGACATTGGCAGGGCACTGGGCACAGGTGCCTATATGGCTGGGTTGCAGCGTACCCGTGTGGGCGCGTTCCAGCTGCAGGACGCCCTGCAAATGGACGGCCTGACCGCCGAAGCTGTGCACAAGGCTTTGCGTCATACGGCTACAGGCTTATAATCATAACCAGTTAGAAAGCTTTGTTTAATGCTCGTTTAATAACAGGACGCGATGATAGGTAGTATGCTTTCCCAATCCCAACAATATCAGAAGAAACTATACTATACACTTTTAGCGGCCGCGGTTGTAATAGCCGGGCTAGCATACGTTATCCCGGTTGCGGGCACGGTTGATAACCCTGCGGCAGCGCACTGGCGCATGTCGTTCACCACCCTGCTGACCGTGCTTATTACGAGCTCTGCCGTATGGTTTATGCGCAGTCTGCGCCAATTTAAGGTGCGCCTGCGTAAGGCGTACATCCTTCTGGGTGTTGGCTTGATCTGTTTCAGCATTGCCATGTCGCAAACAGCCATCATAGGCTTGTTAGACCAATGGGACAGCGCCTGGGCAACCGGCGGCGGCTTACTGGTGCCGTTCCTTATAGGTACGTTCTTTATGTACCTCAGCATGTGGCAATTTGCCCGCCTGCAGAGCGTGAAAGGGGTGTGGACCTCGCTTTGGGTAGTAACGGGTATGAGTGTGGCGGTTGCCGCAGGCAGTGGGGTACTGGCGTCGTACGTGGTGCAGTACCAACTAGATGGAGTAACAGTGTACGAGGCAGTAATGGGATGGGCTGGCGCCCTTGCATTGGCCGCAGCCCTGTTGGCCCGTAAGATTGGCAAGAATATTGGGCCAAGCTATGGCCCGGCACTCCGCTGGCAAGCGTGGGCGTTTTTCGCCTTTACGCTCGGCGCAATCCATGAGATTGTCACCACTTGGTTCTTGCAAGCCGGCGACTGGTACGAAGATTATGGCGTATATCTGTGGGGCTTCATTGCAGCGGCAGCGTTATTCTTGCGCGCCAGTTACGAGTTCCGCCTGCTTACCGCCCGTGGGGAAGTATCAGACGCGGCCCCTGCGGCTACCACCGACCGCGACTATCTCGAAAGCCTCATAACTGTAGCCAGCCTGGCGTCCAGCCCGCGCGCCATTGACCCTATCATGGACGACATGCGGTTCATTACCTCCAGCCTGCCAAAGGGCGGCCAGCTAAGCGCACCCCAGAAAAGCCAGTTAGTAAGCGCTTATCGCAAGCTGGAGGAGTACCTGACCCACCAGGACCCGCTGCGTACCTACACCCAAGAGGAAGTGCGCGAGCAGGTAAGCCCTGGGTTTATGTTGGTTTTAAAGACCGGCATTATACCGTCCACCCCTGATCCAATCCCGCCAGTAGAAACGCCGCAGCCACCACAGCAGCCTGCTCAGCAGGCGCCAGCAGGCCCTACGAACCCTCAGGAGTAAAGTATCTTGCGTACACTGTTCCAATCTGATACAATCCCCTTAGTATGATTTCAAGTGAGAAGAAGCAGGCCGTCGTAACTAGCCTGCAACATAGCAAAAACGACACCGGTTCGGCTGCAGTGCAAGCCGGCATCATGACTGAGCGCATCAAAGAATTAACCGAGCACCTCAAGGTCAACAAGCACGACTACGCCGCCCGCCGCGGTTTGCTGCAATTAGTAGGCAAGCGCAAGCGCCACCTGCAATACATTGCCAGCAAAGACGGCCAGGCATACCTCAAGCTTATTGAAAAGCTCGGCATTCGCCGCTAGTGCATTGACTCGTTGCCCTGAGTTTCTCGGGGCACACAGCTTGTGCACATTAAACATTCTAGATTCGCGCATGCTCACGGGCAGGGGTCAGATATATCGCACCAAACAAGCACAAGGGAGCTATATATTTGCACTTTGCCCGGGGAACTGAACTAGACAGAAAGGGACCTGATGGGACAGACAATAAACCCTTATGGAAAAGAAATAATCACGGTTGAGACCGATTTTTGCGGCCGCAAGCTCGTGCTTGAGGTAAACCGCGTCGGCTTCCGCAGCAGCGCCAGCGTTATTGTGCGCTACGGCGACACTGTTGTGCTCGGTACCGCCATGGTCAGCGACAAGCCTCTTGCTGGTTTCGACTATTTTCCACTCAGCATCGACTACGAAGAAAAATTCTACGCCGCCGGCAAAATCAGCGGCAGCCGCTTTATTAAGCGCGAAGGCCGCCCCAGCGAGGAAGCTATCCTTATTGGCCGCTTAATTGACCGCCCAATCCGCCCGCTGTGGCCAAAGGGTTACCGCCACGAAGTGCAAGGTGTCGCCAGTGTCCTAAGCACCGACCCCGCCTTCCGCCCAGACATGGTCGCTATGATCGCCATGAGCACCGCCTTCATGCTTACCGGCGCACCGTTTGACGGCCCGGTTGCCGGCCTGCGCATTGGCCTGAAAGATGGCAAGCCCGCACCCTTCCTTAGCATTGAAGAAGCCCGCACCAACGAGCTCGACCTGGTTGTTGCCGGTTCCGAACACGGCATCATGATGGTGGAAGCCGGCGCCAGCGAAGTTTCTGAAGAACTGGTAGCCGAAACACTAGCCTGGGCCCACGAAGCCATCCAGCCAGCCATCCAGCTCCAAAAACAGCTGGTAGAGAAAGTTGGCGTTGCCAAGCAAGAATATGAACTGAGCCTGCCCAGCGAAGACATCCAAAAAGAAGTCGACGCCTACCTGGACGGCAAAATGGGCGACAAACTGCGCGCGCCAATGGCTGAACGCCACAAGCGCATGCACGTGCTGCGCCAAGACCTTATTGCGCACTTTAGCGAGAAGCTCGGCGACGAGTGGGACGCAGTAAAGCGCGAGTATGAAGACGCCTTCGCCAGCGCCGCCAACAAAGACGTGCGCAAGGGCATTTTGGAAGACGGCGTGCGCCCTGACGGCCGCAACTTTACCGAAGTGCGCCCGTTAAGCTCGGAAATTGGCATTTTGCCCCGCACCCACGGCTCTGCGCTGTTTACCCGCGGCCTTACCCAGGCCCTGAACATTGTCACCCTCGCACCCTTAAGCTACGCGCAGCTGGTAGACACTATGGAACGCAACGAAGAAAAGCGCTTCATGCACCACTACAACGCCCCCGGCTACACCGTTGGCGAAATCAAGCGTTTGGGCAGCCCGGGCCGCCGCGAAATCGGCCACAGCGCCCTGGCCGAGCGCGCTATTCTCCCGGTACTGCCGGCTGAAGACGTGTTCCCATACGCTATCCGTACCGTTACCGAAATCATGAGCCAAAACGGCAGCACCAGCCAGGCCGCTATCTGTTCCAGCATTCTGGCGCTTATGGACGCTGGCGTTCCGCTTACCGCACCAGTGAGCGGCATTGCCATGGGCCTGATGATCCAGGACGACAAAACAATCATCCTGAGCGACATCGCTGACGCCGAAGACTTTGCCGGCGACATGGACTTCAAAACCGCTGGTACGGCCAAGGGCATTACCGCGCTGCAAATGGACATGAAAGTACACGGCCTGCCAGTTGAAACGCTGAAGCAAGCGCTGCTGCAAGGCAAAGAGGGCCGCGCCCACATC
>DATIIE010000014.1:0-7326 GCA_035479955.1 Saccharimonadales bacterium (SeqCode) | reverse complement strand
ACCGACGCCCAGCGCAAAGTGGTGTGGCATATTTACCAGGACATGCAGAAAACCCACCCCATGAACCGTTTAGTAGAGGGCGACGTTGGCTCTGGCAAAACCGTGGTTGCCGCAATGGCAGCGGTGATGGCTATGGCTGAGGGCTACCAGGTGGCGCTGATGGCCCCCACCGAACTGCTGGCCCGCCAGCACGCCGAAACAGTATACAAATTGCTGGAGCCGCTGGGCCTGAACGGCAAAGTGGCATTGCTGGTTGGCGGCATGAAGCCGAAAGAGAAAGAGGCGGCGCGCAGCCACATTAGCGCCGGCCGCGCCCAGTTTATTATTGGTACGCATGCGCTCATTCAGGAAAGTGTGGACATGCACAAGCTGGGGCTGGTTATCATCGACGAACAGCACCGCTTTGGCGTGGAGCAGCGCAAAAAGCTCATGGGCAAGGCTGGGCACATGCCGCATTTGCTGAGCCTGACAGCCACGCCGATCCCGCGGTCGCTGGCACTTACCCTGTACGGTGAGCTGGACGTGTCTATTTTAGACGCCAAACCCGCTGGCCGGCAGCCAGTGCATACGCGTATTTGCTCGCCAAACTCACGCGCCGCGCTCAACGAAGAAATAGAGGCACAGCTGAAGCAGGGCAGGCAAATGTTTGTGGTGTGCCCGCTTATCACCGAAAACACCGAGGTAAAAGCCAACTCCGCCGAAAAAATATACGAGCAATTCACCAAAAAAGATTTCAAGACCTGGCGCATTGGCCTATTGCACGGCAAAATGAAGCCGGCCGAAAAAAACGACATCATGGAACAATTTGTGAAGCGCGAGTTGGACATTTTAGTAAGCACCACTGTTATTGAAGTGGGCGTTGACGTGCCCAACGCCAGTATCATGCTGATTGAAGCCGCAGAGCGGTTTGGCCTGAGCCAGGTGCACCAGCTGCGTGGCCGTGTTGGCCGTGGCGGGCACGAGGGCTTTTGCTATCTCATGATGAGCGACTCCAAAGCGCCGCCAAAGCGCCTTGAAGCACTGGAACGGATTAACGACGGCTTTAAACTGGCCGAGCTCGACCTTGAACTGCGCGGCCCGGGCGCCATTTATGGCACGCTGCAGCACGGCGCGCTGGACCTGCGCATCGCCAAACTAAGCGACACCCAGCTGGTGTCGGCCGCCCGCCGCGCCGCGCAAACCTTTATCGACAAGAACGAAGATCTGCTACAATACACCCAGTTGCACGCAAGCGTATTGGCCGCCAGAGCGGTCACGAATTTAAACTAATATATGTATTCCGGAACAACACTCACGCCCATGTCTGGGCGCGTTATGGGCGCCCACCAGAAGATCGACCGCCTCAGCCGCGGTGCTTTGCGTTTGCTTTTGAAAGACAGCGATACGAAGTTCCCCGGCCAGCGCCAAATCTTACACTTTGAGGGTGTAAACGGCCCAGACGCCATTAAGCGTAAAAGCCCGGCACAAGATGAGCCGTGGCATTACTATGCGCCGTTCGATGAAAGCGACACCCAGCTGGTACAGCTTATTGGCGACCACTACGACCAGCTGGTACGCGCCCTGAAGAAAGAAGACGATGTACGCGCCGCTTTCGAGGCCTCCTGGCTGGCGCACGCCATTGTAGACGGCCTGACGCCCGCCCATCACTTCCCGTACGAAGAGAAACTGGCAGAGCTGCGCGGCGGTGCTGGTTTGGAGACGCGTACCTCATTCAAAAGCAAAGTTGTTATGCCCGGCGACAGTCCGGCCAAAAAAATGAGCAATAACTGGAAAATGTGGGGGCCGCGCGGCTTGCTTATGTCGCATGGCTTTTTTGAGTTTGGTATAGCGTTCCTTATTAAGCCGTTAACCACCCGCCAAATTGCAGTGCGGCCGCAGGATCTGACGGAGCTACAGCAATACGGCATGGTTGAGCTGTTCCGCCGCAAGGCCAAAGAGGTGAGCGCCCAGGGCATGTACGACTATTACCAGGAACGCGGCTGGACGCCCCGCCTGGCGTGGCAGGTACGCACCAAACTCGTGCCGGTTATTGTGCATACCGTGGCGCTGGCGTGGTACGCCGCCACTATTGACGCGGGCATTGTGCCGCGCCCGGAGATAAAGAAATGAGGGTCGTAGCAGGCAGTTTGGGCGGCCGGCGGTTTGACTCGCCTGGCACGCACCGCACCCATCCCATGAGCGACAAAATGCGCGGCGCCTTGTTCAACATTTTGGGCGAACTTGACGGCCTGGAAGTGCTGGACGCCTTTGGCGGCAGTGGGGCGTTGGCAATCGAAGCCATAAGCCGCGGCGCGGAGAGCGCACTTATCCTGGAGAACGACAAAACCGCCCAGCAAACCATAGCCCGGAATATAGAAGCGCTTGGTGCGCAGCAGCGCGCACGCTTGGTGCGCGCCAGCGTTACTGCCTGGATGGACACGAACCCGGAGGCGCAATTTGACGTGGTGCTGTGCGACCCACCGTACGACGACATACAACTCAGCACATTAGATATGCTGGCGGCGCGGGTAAAATCCGACGGCATTCTGGTCGTGTCATTCCCCGCAAACCAGGAACCGCCGCAGTTCATAAGCTTGGCACAGGTAAAACGCCAGCAGTACGGCGACGCCCAACTTATCTTTTACATAGCCGGCTAGCGGTTACACTACTGGCTAGCGGCGGGAACGGGCTTTGCGGGCCGCGGATTTCTTTGTTTTAGGCGCAGCAGTTTTAGCTTTTTTTGCACCTTTAGCAGGCGCGGGCGCAGCAGCTGCCGCAGGTTTTTCCGAAGCTGCCACCGCAGTTGTGTTACTGGTGCGTTCCCGCTTAGGCAGCAAAACAGGTTCAAATGCAGGCGGGGGGGTAATACGCTCGGTAATTTGTATATAGCGCAGTGTGATCATGCACGAGAATAGCACCCCAGCGGCCACAGCCGGTACCCAGCCTACGTGCGGAATCGCGCCAGCAAGGGCGATAAGCGCGGCAAACCCAATAAGCCCCCACACGCCGCGGGCTTTTTTACTTTCGTCGGCGGAAGCGTCCATGGCTGGGAATATACCCATATTGCGGTCTACTACGTAGTAGCCTGCCAGGAAGTAACGGCGCAGCATAATGAGACCAGGCACAATCAGCAGGACCAGGCCAATAATGACAGCCAGGCTCACAATGGCATATAGCCCCAGTACCCGGAAGAAGTACGGCCAGCTGGCGCGAAACGCTTCCAGGTAGCCAACTTTCTCGCCGATAGCAGCCTTGAGGGTGACCACCATAAGGGCAATATTCACAATAACGCCCACCACCACCAGCACAACATAAATGGCCAACAGCAACACGCCAAATGCGTTTACCGTGCCCACCGACAGCGTGCCGCCGCCCGCAGTAACCGCGCCGGAAACAATCAGCAGTAATATAAACAGCGGCACACTTATTAGCAGCGGTGTAGCTAAAATGCCAATAGTAACTGTGGGATTCACCCGCAGCAGTCTCCACGCTGGTTGCAGCAGGCTGAATACGCTGGGGAATTTCTCTTGTGTACCCTCTTCCATTACTGGTAACTATGCGGCAACGTGCCCAACCGCGTCAAGCTGGGCAATACCTAACAGATACGGTATAATACCTGCCACGCGCGGGTGGCGAAATGGTAGACGCGCTAGCCTTAGGAGCTAGTGGGGAAACCCGTGGAGGTTCAAGTCCTCTCCCGCGCACCACAAGAAATTACAAGCACGCCGCCTGGCGTGTTTTCTACATACACATATATGAGCGCTGAACAAACTGCCCACGACGAATCTTTGTATTACTTGCTGAACCAGGATGCTTTGTTTGCTGTGGCCGACCGCGTTGACAGCTCCCTGGATGGCCGCGTTACGCGCGTTGTCGCCGAACAGGTACGTGGTTCCGCAGACGCCCCAACAATAGTAGAAGGCGCCACTACCCCCGAGCGTGTTACCCAGTATTACAAAGACTGGCACGACCTGCCCCTAACGGAGGAACAGGCAACGCACATAGCCGCCGTAGAAAATGACGCCACAAGTAAAAGCGGGGCCATTGCCATACGTGCGGCTGTACAGCTAACGGCTTTGCAGCGGTTGGTGCTTACGGACAGATTATCGCTGTTTGGGGTGCGCGCCGAAGACATCCCTGTGGGGTTGAACGACTCACGGTTCACCAGCGCTACCTGGCGCCAGGCACGGCTGCGCATAAGCGGCGGTGAGCTGGCGGTGTGCGAAAATGTAACACTCAGCGACAGGTATGGCAGTTCCACCCAGTATCACTCTGTACGCGTCCGCGACACTGCCACCAGCCAGGAGCTTACGCTATTCACCGGCCCTAACACCATCTTTAAGTCTACTTTTATTATCGAACCCAGCCGTGAGAACCACGCACTCCGCGCTGCTGCTGACGATATTATTGGCGATTGGCCTGGTGTGCGCCGGCTGCTGGCGGCTGAAACCGATGGCGACCTGACGCTGTACGAGAATATCCGCGACTACCTGGCGGAACGCACCCGCGCTGGTGATGACTGGGCGCAGCACGCCCCAAATGTTGACGCCGTGCGCTCGGTGTTGTTTGACGCTGGCCGTGCGGTACGGACTGTCCGCGCGAAGCACACTGTTGCAGTGAATGGCACACACCAGCCAGCCCCAGAGACAATTAAGGAAATTGGCCGTGGGCTAGGCCACCGTCTAACAGAGTAGCTAGCAGCGAAACCTGGCAGATGCATACCAGTTATGGTATAATAATTGTATGGAAAACGCAGCTACACCCAACAGTTTTACAATGGATGGCGTGACTATTAGCCTGGACGGCGCTACTACGGCTGCACAGGCAACACCTGACGCCCCTATAACGCCAAACATAGAAGCTGGCGCGGATATCGCAGCTAGCCTTGCTGCTGCACGCCGCCTGGAAGATCTAGGCAACAGGATGACCGCGCGCGTCGAAATGTACGGCCGAATGATGCTCGACCCGGGCAGCCTCTTTGGCGAAAATAGCTAATATATCTCGCGTTTTTAGCGTTAAGTTGTATAATTGCCTACAATATGGCAATAGAAGCGCAGACAGACCCCTTTGAAGGCGATGATACCTATTGGCGGGAGACCGTCCTAGATGCAGAGCAATTAGGTGCACTAAGCAATGTGGACGCTACGCTAAGGAACACCGCGCCAACGCCAACATCTGCAGGCAACACATATAGCTACAACGCTCTATCAGGTAGGCTAGACCCGGCTACTACATACGAAGATGGCCTAAACGGCCGGGTAATTCCCACACTAGAGGAGGCTGCGGCAAAGGCTGCCCGGATTATCCTGCGTGAAACGCACCTAGGCCCAGTGTATGGCCCGCATAATCATATAGGGCCGGAATAGCGGCGGCCTGCCACCAGGCGCTGTTATGTTCCGGCATCGCAGTATTTGCTACAATTGACCTAAAGGATTAACACAATGGCACTCTCAACCCAACCGTACAAAGGGGCACGCGACTTTTACCCCGAAGATAAGCGTTTACAAAAATATATGTTCAGCCTTATGCGCCGCGTGGCCGAAGAATACGGCTACGAGGAATACGACGCACCAGTGCTGGAGCCAGTTGAGCTGTACCTGGCAAAAACCGGCGAAGAAATTGTTAACGAACAAACCTATGTGTTCACCGACCGTGGCGCGCGCCAGGTTGTCATCCGCCCGGAAATGACGCCAACTGTCAGCCGCATGGTTGCCGGCAGGCGCCAGGAACTGGCGTATCCGGTACGCTGGTACAGTATCCCAAACTTGTGGCGCTACGAACGCCCGCAACGCGGCCGCTTGCGCGAGCACTGGCAGCTGAACGTCGATATCTTCGGTGTCGACAACCACCTGGCCGAAGCTGAAGTCATCCAGGTGGCCGACGGCATTTTGAAAGCTGCTGGCGCCACGCACGACATGTACAGCATCAAACTCAACAGCCGTAAGCTGATGGACTACATTCTGCACGAGTACCTGGGGCTGGACGGCGTGCAAGGCCACACCATTGCCAAGCTGATAGACCGCATGCACAAAATGCCTGCGGACGCTTTTTCGGCCGAAGTTGACGCCGTGTTTACCCCCACCCAGCGCGAAAAAGGCGCCAGCAACAAGCTGATGGGCCTGCTGAAAACAAAAACCCTGGAGCACTTGCCAGAGGTGATCCGCCAGCACAGCTCCGCCCTTGAGCTAAAGGAACTGCTGCACGTATTAAAAGAGGCCAAAATTACCAACGCCCGGTTTGACCTCACGGTTATGCGCGGCTTCGATTACTACACCGGCATTGTTTTTGAAATCTTTGATGAAGACCCCGAAAACAACCGCTCCATGTTAGGCGGCGGCCGCTACGACGGCCTGGTTGGCCTGTTTGGCGTGGAACCTGTACCCACTGTTGGCTTTGGCTTTGGCGACGTTACCTTCGAGAACTTCTTGAAAGGCCACGACCTCCTGCCGCCTGTGCGCGTAGAAACAGATGTATATGTAGTGCTGATTGGCGCGGTATATGCCGACGCCCAGCGCATTATTGCCCGCATCCGCGAAATGGGCGCCAATGTAGCCGTTGACCTTTCCGGCCGCAGCCCAGACAAGCAAATTAAGACAGCCGTGAAGAAAGGCGTCCACTATGCCTTATTTATCGGTGAAAAAGAGCTGCGCGAAGAACAGTTTGAAATTAAAAACCTCATGACTGGCGTTGCTGAAAAGCACAGCCTAGAGCGCATTGTCTCTATCGTAAAAGACTACCGCGACTAGGGAGCGGCACATATGGAGGGGTATCCGCCTTGCAGCTGCGACCTAGTTCTAGCTAGCGCGGCTGGGGCGGCTGTACTGGTGTTGCGCCGCTGAATTCGGCCGGGAAGCTGCCGCTCAAATCATCATGCAGCTGGGCGATTTGCACTGCTGGCGTTTCGCTGTGGCCATCTTCTAATTTGAAGCTGCTTTCACTGAAAGGGAAGCCTAGCTCCTCCAAATGCGGCCGGGCAGCCGTATCTGTCTCAAGGGCGACTATGCCTGGTGACACAAATGTAGATTCGCCGTCTGTGACATTGCCGAGTGTGGCTGCAAAGTAGGTAACTGCCCTTGTAGCGGCGCGGGACGGCGCGTGGCTGCGGTCTTTGTTGGGGTGGTCGCCAAACAATATTTTTATATTGCCTCCGGCGAGCCGGGCAAGGGCATGCGCTGCTGGGCGGGCGAACGGGCTTACTATTGTTTCGCCGGATTGGCCCTGTTGGGCAAACGCCTTAATGTCGATGCCGCCAGGGAAGGGCGTCGCGGTAACTACGAGGTTGTCTTTTTCTAATGCATAGCGCTGTTCGGTTTGTATCATAGGGAGGTATTGTACGCCGGTAAGCTG
>DATIIE010000013.1:0-10355 GCA_035479955.1 Saccharimonadales bacterium (SeqCode) | reverse complement strand
TGGTTTTGTGCGCGGCTGGCACCTGAAGGCCTGCGCACAGCTGGGCGCGGTCACCGCTGCCTACGCCATCGAGGCCGTTGGCACGCAGAACCACCGCTTTACCCTGGCCGACGCAGGGGCGCGCTACGAAGCCGCATTTAGTGAAAAGACACCAAACGAATCATAGTTTTTGGAGAGGATAGAAAGGATACATATGAACGATTACAAAGTGAAAGACATTAGCCTGGCGGAGTGGGGCCGCAAGGAAATTATCCTGGCCGAGAAAGAAATGCCCGGCCTTATGGCAATCCGCGAGGAATACGCCGGCAAAAAACCGCTGAAGGGCGCGCGCATTTCCGGTTCCCTGCACATGACCATCCAAACCGCTGTGCTCATCGAGACATTGGTAGAGTTGGGCGCAGACGTGCGCTGGGCATCCTGTAACATCTTCAGCACCCAAGACCACGCCGCCGCCGCAATTGCCAAAGCCGGCATCCCGGTATTTGCCTGGAAGGGCGAAACCGAAGAAGAATACTGGTGGTGCACCGAGCAAACCCTTACTTTTAAAGGCGGCAAAGGCCCGAACCTGCTACTGGACGACGGCAGCGACCTTACCAGCCTTGTACACGACAAACACCCGGAACTACTGGGCGAAATTAAGGGCGTCTCCGAAGAAACCACCACTGGCGTCCACCACTTGTACCAAATGCTGCAAAAGGGCGAATTGCGCCTGCCGGCCATTAACGTCAACGACTCGGTTACCAAGAGCAAGTTCGACAACAAGTACGGCTGCCGCGAATCGCTGGTAGACGGCATCAAGCGCGCTACCGACGTTATGCTTGCCGGCAAAGTCGCTGTTGTTGCCGGTTACGGCGACGTAGGCAAAGGCTGCGCCCAAAGTTTGGCCAGCTACGGCTGCCGCGTACTGGTTACCGAAATTGACCCCATCTGCGCCCTACAGGCCATGATGGAAGGCTTTGAAGTTGTCACCATGGAAGAAGCCGCCAGCAAAGGCAACATCTTCGTTACCACCACCGGCGGCAAAGACATCATCACTGTTGAGCATATGGAAAAAATGCCTGACACTGCCATTGTATGTAACATCGGCCACTTCGACGTTGAAATCCAGGTTGCTCCTTTGAATGCCTACAAGGGCATCAAGAAGGAAGAGGTGAAGCCGCAGGTTGACCTCTACACCTTCCCCGACGGCCACCGCATCATCATGCTGGCCGAAGGCCGTTTGGTAAACCTGGGCTGCGCCACCGGCCACCCGTCATTTGTTATGAGCAACTCGTTCAGCAACCAGGTTATGGCCCAGCTCGAACTCTGGACTAAGAATTACGAAGTTGGCATTTACCTGCTGCCAAAGGAATTGGACGAAAAAGTTGCCCGCCTGCACGTTGAAGCGCTGGGCGGCAAGATCAGCACGCTTTCCAAAGACCAGGCTGAGTACCTGAGCCTGCCAATCAATGGGCCGTTCAAGCCTGAACACTACCGGTACTAGGCTTAATTAAAGCTTAGGAACGGTCGGGCCGCCCCTGAGGTGGCCGCCGCAGCAACCTGCGGACTATCCCGGCAATACCGCCAGCAGTCCTGGCAGTTTGCGGGGATAGTTTTATTTCCGGGCGCCTGAATGCGGCGTAGCGCTGTAGTTCACCCAGCAGCTCCTGCCCTTCTGGCTCATACATGATATTTAGCCCTAACTCATCCTCGCGGGCGCGTTGTCCATATACGAAACTCCGCCAGGCTACCTGGCGGCGGGTTAGCCAATCGGTGTAACCGGAAGACTGCTGGGCACGCAGCAGCCGTGTCTTATACCGCTCAATTTCCACTGCCTCCGGCAGCTGGCCATCAAGCCGGAAGGGGAGCGGCGGGTGGTCATAGTCTGGCTCTGTCTCATCAAACTGGAAACGGTTTTCGTCTATTGGGTGGGTTTTCACGTACTCTGTCGGTTGGCGGTGCCTTCTTAAAAACAGATAGTACGCTGCCGCCACCAGGCCAAGGGAAGACTCGGGGTACACTATTACCCTGCCCCATCTGTCTTTGGGGTGGTCCATCGGCATTGTTTGCGTAACAAGGTCTACGCGCTCCCCGTCGAGCGTTGCGGGAAATGTGAGGATGTTGCCCATGCCCGGAAGCTGCGGGGCCACCTCGCACACGCTGTAGAGGGTGGTTGCCAACGCCTCAACTGTATCTTGGGAAACAACCTCAGGAAATGCAGGCTGCGGCGATCTGTCGGGGCCTGTAGTCATAAATATACTGTAAGATACTATATACGTTTGCGCAATTTTGTTACGGCTGAACTATTCAGTTTCGACTGGCGGCGCGGGAGTGGGTGCAGTTGGTACAGCAGCAGCCGGCGCAGGCGCGCCAAACACATCGTCCATACTGCTTACCAGCACTTCACGCGGGCGGGCGCCGTCTGCCGGGCCAACAATGCCCTGTTCTTCCATTTCTTCAATCAGGCGCGCAGCGCGGCCGTAGCCAATACGCAGGCGGCGCTGCAACAAGCTGGTACTGGCTTTGTGGCCTTCAATAACGCACAGCACAGCGTCGCGGAACATTTCGTCGTCGGAGCCGCCGGCGCCACCGCCCATGTCGGCAACCACGCCACCCTTGCCGTTCAGCTGCACAGGCTGGCTGATGATTTCGTCGTCGTACTGCGGCGGACGCTGCATGCGGATGTAGTCGTTAATTTTCACAGTTTCTTCGTCGCTTAAGAACGCGCCCTGCACACGCTTCGGCTTGGGCATGTCAGCGGTTAGCAGCAGCATGTCACCCTGGCCCAACAGTTTCTCGGCGCCCATTTGGTCGATGATGGTGCGCGAGTCAACCTGGCTGGCCACCGTAAACGCAATACGGGCCGGCACGTTCGCCTTGATAAGGCCGGTAATAACGTCTACGCTTGGGCGCTGCGTTGCCAGCACCAGGTGGATACCCACGGCGCGGGCTTTCTGGGCAATACGCACAATAAGGGCTTCCACGTCGCGCGCGGCCATCATCATAAGGTCGGCCAACTCGTCGATGACAATGACAATGTACGGCATGCCCTCTTCTTTTTTAATCAGGTTGTACTCGGCAATATTGCGCTTGCTCACATCGGCCAGTGCCTTGTAACGGCGCTCCATCTCGGCCACTGCCCACTTCAGGGCGCTAATACATTTTTCAGGTTCGGTAATAACCGGGGTCAACAAGTGTGGGATATCGTCGTAAGGCTTGAGTTCAACCTGCTTGGGGTCAACTAAAATCAGCTTTAGGTCTGAAGGGCTGTTGCGGTACAGCAGGCTGGTGAGGATAGCGTTGATCATAACAGATTTACCAGAACCAGTTTGGCCGGCCACCAAAAGGTGCGGCATTTTAGCCAGGTCGGCAACCACCGCCTTGCCGGCAATGTCCTTACCAATAGCAAAGCCGAGCGGCCCTTTTATGCCGCCCCACTCCGGCGCCTGGAAAATAGACGCCAGGCGCACTACTGCCGGTTTCACGTTTGGCACTTCAATACCCACCGCGCGCTTGCCAGGGATAGGCGCTTCCATGCGGATGCTGTGTGCGGCAAGGTCCAGCGCCAGGTTGTTCTCCAGCGCCGTAATTTTCGTGAGCTTAACGTTGGCCGGCGGTTTTAAGGTGTACTGAGTAACGCGCGGGCCAACATTGGCGCCTTCCATTTCTACATCAATGTTGAAGTTGGCGAACGTTTCCTCAATGGTTTTAGCGTTGCCTTCCACATTGCCGGCATCAGCTTTCTCTTGTTTTTGGTCGAGTAAATCCACGCCTGGGAACTTCCAGTTCGGGTCGGTAGCCAATGTTAATGCCTGGTGGTTCTCAGCTGGCGCCAATGCAGCAGCGGCGGCGTTCTTCAAGCCGGCGGGCGAAGCTTTGCCGCTATGGTGCTCAACAGGTACGCCTTCGTTCAGCTGGAAACCTCGGCTTTCGGCCCGGGCCTTCAAACCCACCAAGCCTTCCTGGCCTTCTTCTGCCTGGCGGCGGCGGAATACCGAACCCAGCCCGGCCAGTACCTTCAAGCTAATGCCGAAGGCAAAAAACACCGACAAGCCGGCTAGAATGGCAAACAGCAGTGACGCCGGGAAACTGTCCAGCGCCTGGCGGACTGCGCCGCCAACAACAGTGCCCACCTGGCCGCCGTGGCCGCCTGTCCATACGCCGCCAACCGGGCGGGAGGCGAATGCAGTAAACAGCCACGATGCAGTAAACACCAGGATACCGGCCATTGCCAGCAAATTGCCAAACGGGATGCGGTGGTCTTCATTCTTGAATTTGTACGCGCCCCAGTACACCAGTGCCAGCGGCAGCAAATATGCCGCCCAGCCCAGCGTCCAGTATGCGCCGTCAAACATACCCTTTGGCAGCGGGCCGCCGGTGCCAAAGCCGCCCAGCAGCACAAACAGCGCCGCAACAAACAGCAGTACTGCTCCAGCCAGAGGCCAGAACGGTGACCGCTCTACAATTTCTTCTTCTTGGCGTTTGCGCCCTCGGGATGACTTTTTCTTTTTGGCCATACGCTGCTTATTATAACAGCTTATGCTAAAAGAGTCACTCCCCTTATGCTTCGGGGCTGGTTGCTACTTAACTACTGTCTCTACGCGGGAATACTGCTCAACGTCGCCTTTTTTCTTGTAGCCGCCGGCAAGGCCTGGGACGTTAGACAAACGGGCGACAGCTGGCTTCTTCTGAGCGCTCGCACGGTCTTGCATCATCTCAATAGCGGTGTGTGCGTCCATAAGCGCATTGTACTCTGCGAGATCTGCGCCTTCCAGGTTGTCGTAATCTGCATAGGCAGGGTCCCGCAACTCAACACCTATGGCTGCCTGGGCGAGCTCACGGGTCATGAGCATTTCACCACGCTCCAATTGTGCGTCCATTCTCCGGGCAGCGGAAAATGGCAGTACACGGCGGATGTTGACAGTAACCGGGCTTTCCTCACGCGCAATGTAGTAGTCGACAACCACTCCAGGCTCGTCGTCGCGGGTGTCCTCCGGCATTTGGTTAGCATAGGTATTACCAGCGTCGGTAAATACCACAACCTCGCGTGGGTTTGCGCTAAAGCGCGCCGCCTGGTGCTCAAGCAACATCTGTGAGGCACCGGCAGGCACGGCGTTCGTGGCCTCAAAAATGGCGGCTCCGCCTTCGTTGGCAAAGCCATGTGTGCTTACTTTAGGCGGTTTGTGCTTACCAAGCATGCCCTTCTGTGGGGTTTCAATTCTAATCTCCGCGGTTGTTGGGTGACGGTGGATTAAGCGGCGTAGGCTTTCCGGCTTTGATTCAGCTTCTGCGGCGGGAACGACTACTGGAGCGGCTTCTTCGGCAGGTTTAGCCTCAGCCGGAGCAGCGACAGTGCCTGGGGCGACGCCAAGTACTGTGGCAGCAGCATCTTCGGCGGCTTCTTCGGCAGTAACCGGGCGGGCTTCGGCAGCGGCAGCACTAGCGGCGCCAGAAGCGGCGGCAATGTTGCCTACCATGTCCACACCACCAGCTTCATAAAACCATTTGGCAAATTGCACTTCGCCAGGGGTTAACGCCTGGCCAGCATGCTGGCTGAACTGTTGCAGACGCAAATCAAACGGGCTTAACGCTTCGGGGGATGGAAAACCAGCAGCGCCAGGGACGCCTTCTGTACCGGGTTGGGACATGAAAAAACTCCTTAAATCAGGAGTTAATTATACCACTAACGTTATAAGTTGTCTATACCGGTGTAAGGGTTGTTGGGAATGAGGTTGTGCCCTGCAAATGGTTGATGGGAACGCGCGGCCATTCGTCTTGCGGTGCTATTACGGCCGGGTTTAGCTCAACAATGGCAGGAGGTTGGGCATTTTTCGCATCACTATCCATGCGGTAGTCGTATGGCGTGGAAAGGTTGAGGGCAACCAGGCTGTTGGTGTCATCGATACGGAAGCGCAGCTGTGCGGGCGCCACGTTTTCCATGCCTTCAGGAACATTGGTGTGAGGATCTGTGGTGTGTTCCTTGCCAGGGCGGCCCGGAAGCCAATAATCACGGCCGATAGTCATTGTCGTGCCGCCAGTGCCTACGACTGTTTCACCGTTATTGATCCGGTTCAGGTGCATCATGCCTTCGTACACTTCATCCCAGGCGGGCGTGTTAACAGATGAGCGCATCTGGTCAAGCTGCTTAGGCGTAGCAAACCGGTAATCAACCTGCACGTTCCCCTTGCCTAGGTCTTTGGTGCTCTTAAATGCATACAGCGGCTCTGTTGCGCCGGGCAAATGCACCACGGCCTGCAAGTCACCAAATGCCTCAAAGCCCAGCTGCTGGTTAACCTGGTCACGGTTGAGGAGCGGCTGGTGCGTGCCCACGGGGACAACATCATGCGACTTGGTACCTTCGGCAATGCCGGGGTTATAGTGCAAGTGCGTGGGGGCTGGCGCCCGCCGTTCGGGTGCATGGTGCACAGGTGCTGCTGGCGCTTTCGCTACTGGCTGCATGTGCGCAGCAGCTGGGGCTGTTGCCGGATTGCCTAAAGTAGCGGCGTGCCTGCCGGTTTGGCGGCGGCCGCCATTCAGTACAAAACTAGCCAGTTTGCGCACAATGCCTGGGCGGCGGTGCTGCGGCTCGGGGCGGTGCTGCTCGCGTGCCGGCTGCTGCCGGGGTGGCAGCACTGGGACCACTGCTTTAACTTTGCGGGGCTCGGGGTGGCCCGGTATATATGGTACGGGCGCTAGGTTTGGACGATTGAGAGTTTGTGCTGGCATATGTGTTTTTGGGTGTTACATATACACCCTAACACATATTTTGCTTATGGTCAATATTATACGGGAGCTAGTCGGTGCGGGAACCCTCGCCTAACAGGCGGGCGCGCATTGCTTCGAAGCGCTTCTCCTGCTCGGCAGCCAGCTCTTCGCTGGTTTGGGTTGGGGCGTCCTTGTGCACGGTTTTGGCGCTTGGCTGGCCTTGGCCACCCTCGCCCTTACCGCCAATAACGTTTACCACCGGAATTACGATGGGCGTGCGGTTGGTTTGCTCGAACAGGTAGTGCGTGATGTGGTCTTTCAATTCAGCCTTGAAGCGGTCGAGGTCGATGCGCTTGAAGCGTTGCTGTACGGCGCGGCGCAATTCAGAGCGCAGGCCGTTCATAATCTCTTCGTTGTCGCGCATGTAGATGAAGCCGCGGCTGATAATGTCCGGGCTGGTTAACAAGTTGCCGGTTTTCTTGTCTACGGTGATAACTACTGCTACCAGGCCGCCTTCGCTCAGGAGCACGCGGTCTTTTACGACAACACCGTTTACCATGGCGCCGGTTTGGTCAACCAGCAGCGAGCCGTGTGGCACTTCGCCGGCGAGCTCCCAGCTGTCGGGGGTGAAGGCGTAGGATTCGCCGTCTTTGGCCATAATGACATCTTTGCGGGCCCAGCCCTCTTCGACAGCCATTTCGGCGTAGTACTTGCGGTTGCGCGTACCAGCGTAAATAGGCAGGAAGAATTTCGGACGCACGATGTGCAGCATCTCACGGTATTCGTCGCGGCGGGCGTGGCCGGAAACGTGCAGCGGGCCGCAGCCGTCTACTTCATGGTTGGGGTGGCGGTACAGGTGTACGCCCAGTTCGGTGAGGTCGTTGCCGATGAGTTCATAGCGGCGCTCGTTACCAGGGATTGGCGAGGAGCTGACAACGACGGTGTCGCCTTCGTGCAGCTTAATGTGCTTGTGCTCACCCTCGGCCATGCGCTGCAAGGCAGCACCAGGTTCGCCCTGGCCGCCGGTACAGATTACCAGTACCTGGTTGTCGGGGATGTTTGGCATTTCGCGCATAGCAAGCACGGTGCCCTTGGGAATTTTCAGGATACCCTGGCGTACAGCGATTTCGGCGTAGCTCATCATGCTGCGGCCGTCCAGCGCCACGCGGCGTCCGGCTGCTACAGCGGCGTTTACAGTCATCTGTACGCGGTTCATGTTGCTAGAGAACAGTGCCACAAACACGCGGCCCTCGGCATTGCCGATGACGTCGTGGAAGCTTTGCTGCAAGGTGTGCTCGGTAGGAGTACGGCCAGGCAGCTGGGCGTTACAGCTGTCGCTCATTAATAGCAGCACGCCTTCGTCGCCAAGTTCGCGCAGGCGGTCGGCGTCGGTAGGCTTTTCGTCGAGCGGCTCTGGGTCGAGGCGCCAGTCACCGGTGTTAATGATGCGGCCGGCTGGTGTGTCTACTACGATACAGCTGGCTTCAGGTACGGAGTGGGTAATGCGCACCAGCTCAATCATAAATTCGCCGAGCTTGAGGCGCTCGTGGTTGTCCATGTTCATAACGACCAGCTCTGGCTGGAAGTCGAGGCCGGTTTCGGCCACTGCGTCTTCAAACGTCTTCTGCACAACACCTAAAGTGAAGCGCGAGCCGTAAATTGGCGCCGGGAACTTTGGCACAGTGTGCTTCAGGCCACCGATGTGGTCAAGGTGGCCGTGGGTTACCACGTAGCCGCGGATTTTGTGGGCAATGGTCTCCAGGTAGGAGGGGTCGGCTACGGTGTAGTTGATGCCTGGCAGTTCTACATCAAGGTTGTTGCCGCAGTCCAGGATCACAGCGTCGTTCTGCCACTCTACTACCTGCATGTTCTGGGAACCGATGCCGGTTTGGCCGCCCAGGAACGTAATTTTCAGCTTTTCTGACTCGTCTTTGATGACGTTGGCGCGGCGGGGTTGCTGTTCGGCCGCGTTCGTTGCAGCTGATGCGTACTGGTTGGCAATTTTCTGGGCGTCGGCCTGTACGCGGCGTTGGGCGCGCACGGCTGCGCCGCGGGATACGTTGGCGTTTGGTACGGTTAGGCCGCTCTGGGGCGCACCGCCGCTGTTGCCGCCGCTGGCGCTGCGGCGGTTGTTGCCGCCTGCACCGGTCCGGCCGCTCTGGCCGCCGCGTTTCGGCCTGCTGCCGCCTCTAGGGTTGGGTTGTTGGTTGTTATTTTCCATTCTCTGTTTCCTTTCTACGGTTAGAGATATTTTTGGTTACGAAAGTAATGTGTTAATGACGGCGAAATCATCAAACAATGTTTGCCGCATTTTACTGTTATAGAGCACTGCCGCCGGATGATAGAGCGGCAAAATGGTATAGCCCTGCCACGGCTGGGGTTTCCCGTGCACCTCGCCAATTTTCGCTTTTGGCAAAAAGCAGTTCAGGCTGTGGCGCCCCAGGGTCACAACTAATTGTGGCTGGATAACCTCAAGTTGCGCCTGAAGATATGGCCAAAACTCAGCTTTTTCCGCAGGCAGCGGGTCACGGTTTTTGGGCGGCCGGTATTTCAGGATGCTCGTAATATACACATCCTTGCGTAAAAGGCCAATGTCTTGCAGCAGTTCGTCCAGGAACTTGCCGGCCGCGCCTATAAATGGCACACCGGTTTCGTCCTCATTCCTGCCAGGGGCTTCCCCAATAAAAATGATCTTGGCGTTCGGGTTGCCCTCCCCGAATACCAGATGTTTGGCTGTCTTAGCCAAATCCGGGCAGACATTGTTTTCGACAATATCTGCCGCAATTTGGTCAAGTTTACCTTGTGCGCTGTGGTCCATTCAGGAACGTCCTTATAAATCGGGCGCCATTTTGCAGGAAACCAACCAGCAAAATGACCGCTATTAAATATTCCCACAGGCTGCCAGTATCAAAGGCGTGCAGCGTCAGCGCGCTCGAAAGGGCCAGCTCTGCCAGCCCGAAAATGAGGAGGCCGGCACGGGTCTGGTGCCACCGGTGCAGGCGCAGCGGCCCCTTCACGCTTTAGTCCTTCTTCCCCTCTAACTCGCGGACAGCAGCTTTCATGCTGAGCTGCAAACGGCCGCGGTCGTCAATGGCTACCAGCTTCACAGTAACTTTATCGCCTTCTTTTACAACGTCGCTAGGTTTGTTGACCCGCTCTTCAGACATTTCAGAAACATGTACCAGGCCGTCTTTGCCGGGCATAATCTGTACGAAAGCGCCGAAGTCCATAACGCTTACCACTGGCTTGTCGTAATAGATAGCGCCCACTTCCGGGTCTTCGGTAATGTCTTTGATCCACTGGATGGCTTTTTTGATGCTTTCGCCGTCAGGGCTGGCAATCATTACGGTGCCGTCGTCTTTAATGTCGATTTCGGTGCCGGTTTCGCCGGTGATCTTCTGGATCATTTCACCGCCCTTGCCAATAACTTCGCGGATTTTGTCTGGGTTGATCTTGATGCTTTCAACTCGTGGTGCGTATGGGCTCAATTCCTTGCGCGGTTCGGCGATGGTAGTGAGCATGTGCTCCAGGATGTGGGCGCGGCCCTCTTTGCCTTGCAGCAGCGCTTGCTTCAGCGTTTCAACTGGCAGGCCGTGTACTTTCATGTCCATTTGCAGCGCGGTAATGCCCTTGGCCGTACCAGCGGTTTTGAAGTCCATGTCGCCGGCAAA
>DATIIE010000012.1:0-20418 GCA_035479955.1 Saccharimonadales bacterium (SeqCode) | reverse complement strand
GAAGACAGTGGATGAATCGCCAGGTGACGAAGCCGGTATTAAAAGTACGACTATGGAGATTTCCGGCCCGTTTGCTTACGGCAAACTGAAGGGTGAGCACGGCGTACACCGGCTGGTGCGGCTGAGCCCATTTAACTCGGCGTCGTCGCGCGAAACCAGTTTTGCGAAAGTGGACATTCTGCCGCGCGTTGATCGGCCTGAAGAAGTGTTATTGGATGACAAGGACCTGCGCATAGACGTATACCGCAGCGGCGGCCATGGCGGGCAAAGCGTAAATACCACCGACAGCGCAGTGCGGGTAACACACTTGCCAACAGGGGTGACCGTAGCCATTCAGAACGAGCGTTCGCAGCTCCAGAACAAAGAGACTGCGATGACAATTTTGCGTTCCCGCCTGATCCAGCTGCGGCTGGAACAGCATAAAGATAAGATTAGTGAACTGAAGGGGCCAAGCGCCGCCAATGAGTTTGGCAGCCAGATCCGCAATTACGTGCTGCACCCATATAAGCAGGTGAAGGATTTGCGCAGCGGCTTTGAAAGCAGCGAGCCAGAGAAAATACTGAACGGCGACCTGGGCCCTTTGATTGATAAATATTTAGAATATGGTATAGTAGGCTCCAGTAAATAGGGAGCGTTTGTGCCGCTTTTTAAGAAGAGACCAGTAAAACTGACGCCGCCTGCCGCCCGTGCAGACACGTTTGTTGAAGGTTGGCGGGAAGTAGTTACGAAATACGCGCCCGAAACCCCGGCGCAGCCGTTTTTGATCATAAACGTGGCTAAAGCTGCTGTTGACTGGGTGCGCCAGGAAGTGCGGCCTGAAACTCGTGGTTTTAGTGAAGGTGACATGTATGCCAACGCGCTGCTGCTGGGCACACTGTGTTTATTTGCCGGGCAGCGCGATGAAACGCCATTCCTTGTAACACCGGACGGTAAACAGGCAACATTGCCGCTGATGTCTGAATACCACGAACGTGCATCAAACTCCACGTACAAGATTACCGTGCCGCCACAGGTGTTTAGCGCCGATACGTGGGCACATTTTGACGGCGGTAACGCTGATTGGGTGCTGCCAGGCGGCGGTGGCCCAGGTACGCAGCATTTGGTACACGCCGGCATACATATTTTAGGGGCGATGACCCAACTGCCTGAAGGCTCGGGCCTTATGGTGCGCCCCGAACACGACAACGGCGGCCCCACGCTGATGCGCCCGCCGCTGAGATTAGCTGGCGCCCCATCTTTCCCTGAAGATATTGCATTTACCCCGCCAGCATAGGTTCGGGCACTGCACGAACGCGTAAAATTTGTTATTATAGTCCTAATGATTTTGTTGGACAGGGTAACGAAGACATATGGCAAGGTAGCTACTCCGGCGCTAGACCGTATTAGCCTGCATGTTGAGCCAAAAGAGTTTGTAATTGTTGTAGGGCAGAGCGGTGCTGGAAAGACCACATTGCTGCGCCTGCTGACGCGTGAGGAAAAGCCTACTACCGGTAAAATTATTGTAGGCGGCATTGACTACGACAAATTAAAGGACCGCGAAATTCCGCTGCTGCGCCGTAAGATTGGCGTGGTATTCCAGGACTTTAAATTGCTGCCTAACCGCACGGTGTTTGAAAATATTGCCTTTGCCCTGGAAATTGTGGGTGCAACCAACCACGAAATCCGCTCTACAGTACCAAAAGTGCTCGAAATTGTGAACCTGAAAGGCAAGGAAAAGCGATATCCGGCGGAATTATCCGGCGGCGAGCGCCAGCGTGTGGCAATTGCGCGCGCCATTGTGCGCCAGCCCAAAATCCTGATTGCCGACGAACCAACCGGTAACCTTGACCCAAAGCACGCCTGGGACGTTATTAAAGTATTGGAGAAGATCAACCATTACGGTACAACCGTGCTGTTGACTACCCACAACCAGGAAATTGTGAACAAGCTGAAACGCCGTGTGGTAACTGTCCAACACGGCCAGGTGGCGAGCGACCGCGCCGGAGCTGAATATAAAATATGAACCGTAAGTTTATAACGTTTACCCGTATCGTACGCACGGGCGTGAATAATTTTGTCCGTAACGCCTGGCTGAGCATTGCTGCTATGGCAGTGATGATTATTACGCTGACGATTGTGCTGTTTTCGCTCATAACCAACGCGACGTTCTCGAACACGATTGCCCAAATTACGGCTAAAATTGATGTGTCGGTGTATTTGAAAGATGGCGTCTCGCAAAAGAAGGTGGCAAACATGCTGGATGATTTGCGCGCGCTGCCAGACGTACAGGGCGTTACTTATCTGAATAAGCTGCAAGCCCTCGACGCTTACAAAAAGCAGAACGCGGGCAATACGCAGCTGCTGAGCGCCATTAACCAGACCGACAACCCTATTCCGGCGACTATCCGTGTGAAGCCGCGCGACCTCAACCGTATCCCGGAGATCCAGCATGCGCTGGAACAGGGGAAGTACAACGAACTTATTGACCAAATTTCCTATAACGGCGACCGCAAAGCGGCAATCGACAAAATTGCGCACGCTACCAATCTTATGAAGCGCGCTGGCATTGTGGCGGTGGGGATTTTCCTGATTATTTCGGTGCTGATCATTTTCAACACTATTCAAATGGCTATCTTTAACCGGCGCGACGAACTGACGATTATGCGTTTGCTGGGCGCCAGCACCGGATACATCCGCGGGCCATTTGTTGTTGAGGCAATTATGTACGGCATTATTTCGGCGCTGGTGTCGGTGCTGCTGATACATTCGCTGTTTGTGGCCAGCAGCTCGGCGCTGCAGGCGACCAGCCTCGGATTACTGGACATCAATTATGCGTCTACGTACTTCAACGGGCATTTTGTGCAGCTTTTGACACTGCAACTTGGGCTAGGTATACTCATTGGAGCCGCATCATCAACCGTTGCGACCCGGCGGTATCTCAAATTTAAAACCTCGAAATAACAAACTATCTATCAAAACACCTCAGGGTAGGGAGGGTATATTGACGGCACGGGGGTCCGGTAGTATGATTAAAGCACTAATGGTTTTCCACCATATGAAAAAACAAAAACTACAGCACAAGAAGAAATTTACTACATGGCAGCGGGCTAGCTCGGTGTCTGTTTTGGCTGTAGCGACAGTTTTGTCAGCGGCGCTCGTTGTAGTGCCGAATGTGCGTGCCGACCAATTTGATGAGCAGATTTCCCAGTTGCAGCAGCAGAATGCTGGGGCGCAAAGTTCTTTGAGCGTACTGCAGTCGGAAGCCTCCAGTTTCCAGGATGCTATTAGTAAGCTCCAGGCGCAAATTAATGACTTGCAGGGCAAAATTAATACCAACCTGTCGCAGCAGGCGGCCCTTCAGACGCAAATTACCGAAAACCAGGCCAAGCTCGACCAGCAAAAAGCCGTCCTTAGCAGCGACATTAAGGCTATGTATGTTGATGGCCAGCCCAGCACCTTAGAAATGCTGGCCAGCAGCGGCAACTTGAGCGACTTTGTCGACAAAGAGCAGTACCGTACCAACGTCCAGAATAAAATCCAGGAAACACTGAAGAAAATTAACTCCTTGCAAGGCGAGTTAAAGAAGCAGAAACTGGCAGTTGACCAGCTATTGCAAGATTTGCAGAACCAGCAAGGCCAGTTAGCGGGCGCCCAGAGTTTACAGGCGTCGCTACTATCTAAGAACAAGGGTGAGCAGAACGAATTTAACCAGCAAATTGCTTCAAACCAAAGTAAGATTGGCGACTTGCGCAGGCAGCAGGCGATCCTTAACTCGCGCTACAACATTGGCTCGTTCAAAGACAGCCCCGACCACGGCGGCTACCCAGATGCCTGGAACAGCGCGCCGCAAGACAGCTTTATTGACCCCTGGGGCATGTATAACCGTGAATGTGTATCGTTTACCGCATACAAAGTGCACCAGGCCTACATGGCTGGCCGCACTAACCGCGACATGCCGTACTGGGGTGGCATAGGTAACGCCAACCAGTGGGACGACAACGCCCGTTCTGCCGGCATACCGGTGGACTCTAACCCAACTGCTGGCTCGGTGGCAATCAGCAACGCTGGCTACTACGGCCACGCCATGTGGGTACAAGCTGTGAGCGACGACAAGTCACAGATCTACGTACAGCAGTACAACGCCCAGCTGAACGGTACGTACAGCGAAGGCTGGCGCTACACTACCGGCCTCGTGTTCATCCACTTCTAAGTCTGTGAATTCTGCTTTAGGTACCCGCTCAGGCGGTGGTATACTGATAGGCATAACCGAAAAGTGAGGGAAGAGTGCAGCAAGAGTCTAGTGCGCGTAGTGCCATAAGCCGCGCTAAAAAAAGCCCAACTGTAAAATGGGTGTTTGTAACTGTGTTTATTGTTGCTGGAGTAGTGGGGATATTTGGCTTGGGAGTGGGTGTGGGCAGCGGCCGCATATCATTCTCAACGTTAGACAGCCAAAATGAGGAATTGCCAACCTCGCTTAATTACTCGAGTGTGACGCAGGTATACAACTCGCTGCGCGCCAACTATGACGGCAAACTAGACCAAACAAAATTGCTGGACGGTATGAAAGCCGGCCTGGTTAACGCCGCAGGCGACCCTTACACTGAGTATTTTGACGCCAAGAGCGCGGATGAATTCAACTCACAGCTGAGCGGTACATTCAGTGGTATTGGCGCAGAACTAGGCCAGGACGCCCAGAATAACCTGGTGATTGTGGCGCCTATTGACGGCACACCAGCCAGTAAAGCCGGGTTGCGGCCGCAGGACATCATCACCGAAATTAACGGCAAATCTACAACTGGCATGTCGGTGGACCAAGCAGTAACGAAAATCCGCGGTGAAAAGGGCACGAAGGTGACCCTGAAACTGGTGCGTGAGAAAAGCCAGGCCTTGACGCTTACTATTACCCGCGACGACATTAAGGTGCCCAGCGTGAAGTCGGAAATTATGGACGGCAACATTGGTTACCTGAAAATTAACCAATTTGGCGCTGACACAGCAGAGCTGGCACAGAAGGCCGCCCAGGACTTTAAAGACAAGAACGTTAAAGGTGTAGTGCTGGACATGCGCGGCAACCCTGGCGGCTTGCTGACGGCTGCAGTGGACATATCCAGCCTATGGCTGCCGCAGGGCCAGACGATCCTGCAAGAGAAGCGGGGTAGTACAGTGGTATCTACGGAAACTGCTACGGGCAACGACATTTTGAAGGGTATTCCCACAGCGGTGCTGATTGACGAAGGCAGCGCCAGCGCCAGCGAAATTACTGCCGGTGCACTGCACGACAACAATGTAGCCACACTCTTTGGCGTAAAGAGTTACGGTAAGGGCAGCGTGCAACAGGTGATCAAGCTGCCTGGCGGTACTGAAATGAAAGTGACGATTGCACGCTGGTACCGCCCGAACGGCCAAAATATCGACAAAAAGGGTATCACGCCGGAAAACATCGTAAAGATGACCGCTGACGACTTTAAGGCCGGCAATGACCTGCAAAAGAACGCTGCAGTGAAGTTCATCCAAGATAAGCAATAGGGCGGAAACGCTCCTGATGCTTGCGACGTCAAGAATTTGCTTGCCACAAGCAGTAACATACTGTAGCATTGACTAAAGTAAAGAGGAGAGATGAGGCGTGCCGAAGGCAACGAAATATATTTTTGTCACAGGTGGAGTGCTTTCCGGACTCGGAAAGGGCATCACCGCCGCCTCAATCGCCAATCTCTTAAAAGCCCGCGGGTTACATGTTAACCTCCAAAAATGCGACCCATATCTGAATGTGGACGCCGGCACCCTGAACCCGCGCGAACACGGCGAATGCTTTGTAACAAAAGACGGCGCTGAAACTGACCTCGATCTTGGCCACTATGAACGCTTCATAGACGAAGAGCTGACGCAAAGCAGCAGCCTTATGAGCGGCCGCGTATTCCTGAAAGTAATTAAGGATGAGCGTGAAGGCAAATACGGCGGCGAAGACGTGCAAATTATCCCGCACCTGACGCAAGCCATCCAGGAGTTCATTAAAGACGCTGGCAAAGATTTTGACGTACATATTGTGGAAATTGGCGGCACTGTGGGCGATATTGAAAGCCTGAGCTTCTTAGAGGCCATCCGCGAACTCGGCATCCGTGTGGGCCGTGAAAATTGTTTGTACGTGCACGTGGTATATCTGCCATATCTGGGCGCCAGCCAGGAAACCAAGACCAAGCCTGCACAGAACTCAGTACGTGAGCTGCGCGGCCTTGGCATTGCGCCAGATGTATTGGTGTGCCGCAGCGAGCAGCCGGCCAACCCCAAGGTGAAAAGCAAACTCAGCCTGTTTACTGGTGTTCCGGAAGATGCGATTGCGCTGCTTCCCAACGCCGCAAGTATTTATGAGGTCCCGCTCACTCTGGAAGACACCGGTCTGGCCAATGTTATATGCAAACAGCTGGACATAAGCGCGCCAACAGCCGACCTTAAGCCGTGGCGCGACATGGTAGACCGTTCAACCAAGCAGTTCGACCGCACAGTAAATGTGGGCGTAGTTGCCAAGTACATGGACAACTTCGATGCTTACATTTGTGTGTTTGAAGCACTGCGTTCCGCTGCCTGGTGGAGCGACACCAACCTGGTGCTGCATTGGATCCCGGCCGAAGAATATGACGAGCAGGGCGCTGATATCGCCCCAGCCCTGAAAGGCCTGGACGGCATTGTAGTGCCTGGCGGCTTTGGCGAGCGCGGGCTGGAAGGTAAAATTAAAGCTGCCCAATACGCACTCGCAAATAAAGTGCCATACCTGGGCCTGTGCTTGGGCCTGCAGATGGCTGTAATTGCCGCTGCACGCAACGCGGGCTTGAAAGACGCATCGTCGTTCGAATTGAACCCCGAAGCTAAGGACGTGGTCATTGTGACCATGAGCGACCAACACGATAAGCTCCTTACCGGCGGCACTATGCGTTTAGGTGACTACCCATGTAAGGTAGAACCCGGCACTAAGGCTGCTGAAGCATACGGCGCCAGCGACATTGTTGAGCGCCACCGCCACCGCGGCGAATGCAACAACGACTACCGCGACCAATATGAAAGCTGGGGCATTAAAGCAGTAGGCTTGAGCCCAGACGGCCATTTAGTAGAGATGATTGAAGGTGTCGACCACCCATTCTTCATGGCTAGCCAGTTCCACCCGGAATTTAAGTCGCGCCCTAACCGCGCGCACCCAATGTTTAAGAGTTTCATCAGTAGTTTATTGCAAAAGTAAGCGGATTAGGGTAGTTTAAACATATGGAATCGAGTGCCAATTCAGACGCGTCCGCCGACGTACCGCAGCATCCTAAGCGCATTCTTTTTGTAGAGGATGATGACGCACTGGCGGGAGTGTATCTTGTTCGCCTCCAGGCAGAGGGTTTTGATGTAAAACGTGTATCCAACGGTGAAGAAGCCTTGGCCGCTGCTACCAGCTTTAAGCCCGAACTTGTTTTACTTGACGTTATGATGCCGAAAGTAAGCGGCTTTGACGTATTGGACATTTTGCGCAACACGCCTGAAACCGCTAACATGAAGATCGTCATGCTGACGGCGTTAAGCCAGGAAAGCGACCGCAAGCGCGCTGAAAGTATGGGCGTAGACGATTACCTGGTGAAGTCACAAGTAGTCATTACCGATGTTATCGACCGCATTAAGCACCATCTCGGTTTAGCGTAAGCTACAGACTAGGCAATTGGTAAGCGTAAGCTTATTGACATATTAGCAATTTTTAGTTATATTAGTTGTTATGGAAACTAACCCAAAACAAACAACAGAACAAACAACCGTAACGCAGCCAAGAGTGGAAACCCCAGCTCCCGCAGCCTTTGACGCAGTAGGTGCGGCCATTATCGGCTCTTCCGACCGTGTAGATGCGGCCCGTGCAGCCGACCTGACTAAAAATGCTATTGGCGCTTTAGGCGGCGCAGTAAACCCCGCCACAGCGAACTCCTATGGCACGCCGCCGGCTCCCGCCAACGGTGAAACAGGCGTACCAGGGGCTTTGCCTATCGGTGATCTAGCGCCCGCAGTACCAGCTACACCCGCAGTAGACCCAAGCGCCAGTTTAGGTATGCTGGGCACTCCTGGAGTAGGCACGCCAATCCAGGAATCTGCACAACAGGTACCTAGCGTGCCTGGTAATATTATCGGCCAAGCGCCACCGCAGCAGTAAGTACTCGTAACTAACAAAAACAGCCCTATAAAAAGGGCTGTTTTTACGTTACCAGGGAAATTACTCTACAGTAACTTCGGTGCGGCGAACGGTTTTGCCAGTAAAGAGGCGCACGCTGCGACGCTTGTAAGTGACAATACCGTCACGGTCGGCGTGGATAGTGAAGTTGCGGGATACCGACGTACCTTCGCCGTTGCGCTTGGAAAGACCAACCTGGCGTACGATAACTTGGCCCTTAAGAACTTTTTGGCCACCAAAAATCTTAACACCGAGGCGCTGGCCGGGGCTGTCGCGTGTATTTTTGGAAGTACCACCTGCTTTTACGTGTGACATATTATTTCCTTGTTATTACGAGCAGTTCGCGGGCCACCAGTTGTTCTGGCCGGTAATATACCATTTGTTCCGCACTCGCATGTTCAAAACTTACTCGATTGTACCCCATTTCACCCAAGAGGTCAAGCAAGGGAAGGTGGTGGATACGCCCGCTGGGGTTGCGCCACGCAGGCACCGCTAAACAGAGGCGGTTGCCAGGCTGCAGCTGGCCGCCAATATTACGCAAAAACTTTTCAATAATGAGGTTGCAGGTGCCAATAATGTCGCGCAGTGTTTCGGGCTTTGGCCATGAGCTGAGCGGCCGCCCGAGGTAGGTTTCGGACGCAACAATAAGCGGTGAGGGATGCCAGGTGTGGCTGGTGGCGTCACCAGCTTCCAGGATGGGGTCGGATGTGCGGCTGCGCTCGCTGAGCCAGGCCAGGTTTTGGGCGGAGAAGTCTATCATGCGCTGTTCGAGGTCGGTGCCGTACATGCCATATCCCATAAGTGCAGCCTCTTGGAGGACAACACCAGTGCCGCAGAATGGGTCGAGTACGCGTGTGTCGTGCGATGGTGGCAGGCTGCCTACACCGAGGTTGACGATAGTTTGGGCCAGTTTGGGCGGCAACATGCCGACAAAAGCGTCGCGTTTGGGGCGGCCTTGGTCGCGGGCGGCATAGGCGTTAATGTCTTGCACGGCTGTTGTGCGGGCGAGGATGATTTCGTTACCATGCTGAACCGCAATAAGCTCAATGCCGCGCTCACCGGTAAGGTGGTTGTGTAGTACTTGGGCGCTGGAAAGTGCTGGCTCCTGGTTTGGGATGAGGCGTACGGAGTAGCCATGGCTGCGCAGGCCTTTCTTTATTTCCAGGCCGGCGCCCATAAGCTGGCGCGGGTTGGTACGCAGGCCATACACGCTTATACCCAGCTGGACTTTGCCTTCGGCCAAATCTTGGGCCAGGGCAACAGTTTGGCGGCTTAGCTCTTGCTGTACGCCGCGCCAGTCGTGTGTTTTTATAACACCGACAACATGCGCCAGTTTTACAGTGCCGCCCAGGCGTGCAAAATTGATAGAGTGCGCTGGCAGGTCGCTCAAAACAGCATAGTCGGCGCTTGCCACAAGGTGGTCAGCGCCGTACAGGCTTTCCAGTTCCGCGCGGGCAATTCCGGGCGTCCGGCCTAATATAAACAAACTTTTGTATACCATTTTCTAATTACTAGTATAATTGTCTTGTATGCCGAAAAGCAAAAAGTCATTTCTAAAGCGTAACTGGAAGCTCATCGTGAATGTGCTAACGGTTGCGGCACTGGTGGGGCTGGTGTTTGCCATCCGCGAGCAAATTATCGACACCTTCAACAACCTGGCGAAGGTAAATGTGTGGGTGCTACTGCTGATGTTGCCGCTGCAGGCGCTGAACTACCATGCGCAAACGCGCGTGTACCAGTCGCTGTTTGGATTGGTAGGGAACAAGCTGAGGTATAAGGCGGTGCTGCGCGTGGCGCTGGAACTGAATTTTGTGAACCATGTATTCCCCAGCGGCGGCGTGAGCGGCATTTCGTACTTTGGCCTGCGCATGAAGGGCGCGAACATCACCGGTGGCAAGGCAACTATTGTGCAGCTGCTGAAGCTTATTTTGTTATTTATTTCGTTTGAGATTTTACTGATTGGCGGCCTGCTGGTTATGGCGCTGGACGGCCGCGCCAGCAACCTGGTAGTGCTGGCGGCAGGCAGCCTGAGCACCTTGCTGGTGGTGGGGACATTTGCGTTTGTGGCGATTATCGGGTCGGAGCGGCGCATCCACGGGTCTTTCCGTGCTATTACGCAGCTGCTGAACCGCGTTATCCATTTCTTCCGCGCGTCAAACCCGGAAACAATTAAAATGGCACGCATCGAAGTAATGGCTGTGGAGCTGCACAAGAACTACAAAATTGTGGAGTCGAATATCCGCCAGCTGAAAGGGCCGTTCTTTTGGTCATTCGTGGCTAATCTTACCGAGGTACTGACGGTGTACGTGGTGTATGTGGCATTTGGCGAGTGGGTGAATATTGGTGCGGTGATTTTGGCGTATGCGGTGGCCAACTTTGCGGGGCTTGTCTCGGTGCTGCCTGGCGGCGTTGGTATTTACGAAGCGCTGATGACTGGTGTTCTGGCTGCCGCGGGCGTAAAAGCGGCGCTGAGCTTGCCGGTTACGGTGATGTTCCGTGTGCTAAGCACGCTGATCCAGCTGCCACCCGGCTACCTGTTGTACCACCAGACATTGCGGCGGCTGCAGGCAACGCCGGGCTCGGGCGGATCTGATTTTGACAGCTTGCCGCCCCATGAACCTGCCGCCCAAAAAGACATCAGCGGGGACGGAGAAAAACGGTGAACGACCAGTCGCTCGCACTCAGTGTCGGCGAATTTGTTTCACTGGTGAACCAAACGTTAGACTACGCGTATCCGGCCGTGACCATTACCGGCGAGCTGGCCAATTTCCGCGTTAGTAAAAACCGTTGGGTGTATTTTGATTTGAAGGACGACGACGCCAGCGTGCGTTTTTTCGGCACGGTGTACCATTTGCCCGGGCCGCTGGAAGACGGCATGCTGCTGGCAGTGCAGGGCAGCCCGCGCTTGCATCCGCAGTACGGGTTTAGTGTGAATATTATAAGCATGCGGCCGGTGGGCGAGGGCTCTATTAAAAAAGCGGCAGCGCTGCTCCAGGCAAAACTTGCGGCAGAAGGGCTGTTTGACCCGGCGCGTAAGCGCATGCTGCCGTATCCGCCGGCGCGGATTGGGCTGGTTACGTCTGGCGAGTCGGCCGCGTACCGCGATTTTGTGAAGGTGTTAGGCGCCCGGTGGGGCGGTGTGCACATTGAGCTTATCGACGTGCAGGTGCAGGGAGAGATTGCGCCCACGCAAATCACCGCTGCCATTGAGCAGTTCAACCAGCAGGCTGAACCGCCGGATGTGCTGGTAGTGACGCGCGGCGGCGGCAGTGCTGAAGATCTGGCCGCTTTTAGTACCGAGCAAGTTACGCGGGCGGTGGCCTCCAGCCGCATCCCAACCTTAGTGGCAATTGGCCACGAAGTTGATATCAGCCTGGCCGAACTGGCCGCCGACCAACGCGCCAGTACACCCAGCAATGCCGCGGAGCTGCTGGTACCCGACCGCAAGCATGTGCTTGCCAGCCTGCAGGCAACACGCGGCCAGCTGCTGCAGGGCGCGCTTCAAGCAACTGCAAACGCCCGCACCGGCGTGGGCCATGCCGCCCAATTGGCACACCAGGCGGCAGCGCACGCCGCCAGCGCCGCCGGGCAGAAACTCCGCCTGCAGCAGCAACTTCTGCAGGCGTTTAACCCGCATGCAGCGCTGCAGCGCGGATATGCGGTGGTCCGTTCCGGCGGCATGCTGGTGAGCAGCGGGCGAAAATTAGCAAGCGGGGCTGATATAACCATCACGCTTAGCGACTCCCGCGTGACGGCCACCGTCAAACGCGTTACTATGGAGAAAGAATGACGAAAAAAGCAGATTACCAAGCGTTAAGCCAGGAGCTGGAAACAGTGCTGGCCGCCTTGCAGCGCCCGGACGTGCAAGTAGATGAAGCCGTGAAACTATATGAACAAGGCCTGAAGCTGGCCGCTGCCCTTGAGGGGCAGGTGAAAGACGCCGAGAACACTATCCAGAAGCTGAAACTGCAATACGGCGGGGACGGCAATGCCTGACTCGGTGCTGGTGTGGCTGGGCGTAGCCGTAGTGCTCGTGGTAGTCGCCAGCTTTGGGTTGCCAGTGCTGTTTGGGCCGCCATATGTGCCAACGCTGCGGCTCAATATGAAATCGGCGCTGGATTTGCTCGACCTCAAGCCAGGGCAAACACTACTTGATTTAGGCTCCGGCGACGGCCGCGTGCTGGTGGAGGGCGCCAAGCGCGGCCTGAACGTTGTGGGTATTGAGCTCAGTTTGTTTTTGGTGGTCGCCTCGTGGCTCCGTACACGCAAGTACCGCAAGCAGGTGAAGATTATTTGGGGCAATTATTTTTACACTACCTGGCCGCCGGCCGACGGGGTGTTCAGCTTTATGATCCAGTACCAAATGAAGCGCCTCGACCAAGCTGTGTCGCGTTGGCAGCAGTGGAATAAGCATCCGGTGCGCCTGGCGAGTTTCGCATTCCAGATACCGGATAAAAAAGCTATCGAGGAGCGCGATGCCGTGTTCCTATACGAATATAAATGACTTGCGCAGTGAGGAAACTTCAGCTACCATGAGCGGTATGAGCACAAATCGCCAGGGCGGTTACATTGACCCGTTGTTAATCCCTTTAATTGCAGCGGTTGTTTTGCTGGTTGGCGTTGCCGGGTTTGGCGCATGGGCATACAGCAGCCGTCAGGACTACAAGAATAATAGCGACCAAAAGTCGGCAGTCGCATCGGCCGCAGCAGTGAAGGCTGCGCAGCAGAAAGACGCCACGAAATATGCCGAAGAAGCCAAGAATCCGCTGAAGCAGTTTGTTGGCCCGTCGCAATACGGCAGCATTACGGCTAAATATCCGAAAACGTGGAGCGGTTATGTTATTAAAAACAGCAGCACGCCACTGAGCGCCTATTTCCAGCCAGATGTTGTTGGCGACATTCTCGACCAAAACAGCGCCTATGCGCTGCGCATCCAAGTGGTTAACCAAAGCTACGCGGCACAGTTGCAAACGTATAGCTCTCTCGTGCAGGGCAAGAAGGTAACAGTTTCGCCGTACAGCTTTGCGAAAGTGCCAGGCGTTGTTGGCTCACGCATTGACGGGCAAATTTCCAACAAGAACCAGGGCACCATTATCGTCATGCCGCTACGCAACCTTACTATGCTTATTTCCACTGAGTCGCAGAGCTTTGAGCCCGACTTCAACAACATTATTTTGCCAAACTTTTCCTTCTCTCCGTAGGCAGCTGTAGTAGCTAATAAGTTTTGCCGCGCCGCCCACAACCTGTGGTAGTATGAACTTATAGGAAGAGGGGACGACATGGCGCGAAATGACGAGGTGCGGCCGGAGGCAAATGAGCTGTTGGTATCTGTTGCCGAACAGCTGAAAGTGCCGTTGGCTATTATTGCCCGCCAGGCGGAACTGAGCACACTGTCGGCTGGTGCAGCTGGCGCGGGAGCAGCCCCAGCTCTTAACGCTGCAACCATTGCCACGCAGGCCGACGCTGCCCTCATGCTGGTAGACAGCTACTTGCTGGGCCTGGAGCTGCTGCGCACGCAGTCACAACTGGAGTCGGAGCCGGTATCGGTCTCATCATTGCTGGTAGACGCCGCCCACGACCTGCACGCCTTTGCCCGGCAATATGGCGTAAGCGTGGAGCTGGAAACGGCAGGCAAATACGGTCCGGTTATGAGCAACGCCCGCGGTTTAAAGGCCGCGCTGCTTAGCTTGGGCTTTGCGCTGGTGGAAGCGCAGTCAGCTCAGCTGACGGAAACGGCTGCCATGCTTGCCACAAAAAATGCCGCTGCAAAACCGGCCCGGGTGCTGCTGGCCGTGCACCGCACACCGCACGGCATTGTTGCCGGCATGTACGGCACTAACCAACTTGTGAGCGCTGGCGCATGGCGTCGGGCACAGGCCCTGTGCGGCAAGGCCCGCCAGCCGTTTGCCGAATTTGGTGCCAGCAGTGCGGCCGGATTATTCGTGGCCGACACAATTTTACGCTCCATGGAAAGCCGCTTGCGGGTAGGCCGCTACTTGCACGCCGGTGGCCTTGCGGCCACGCTCCAACCAAGCCAGCAATTGCAGCTTGTATAATATTTGTACCCACTATGCACGTCTTATTACTCGAACCTAACACCTTACTGGCCACCACGTACACCCAAGCATTACAGCAAGATGGGTGTAGCGTGGCCCATGCCGCCAGTGCGCAGATGGCGGTATTTGCCGCCGACAAACAGCAGCCCGATGTGGTAGTGCTGGAATTGCAGCTGCCATCCCACAGCGGCCTGGAATTCTTGCACGAATTCCGCTCATATACGGAGTGGAAAGACGTGCCGGTTATCGTGCACAGCATGCTGCCGCCCACGCAAACGCTGTTGGTTGAGGAAAGTTTGCGCCGTGACCTTGGCGTGCGCACCATGCTGTATAAGCCGCGCACAACGCTGGCGCAATTGCTGCGCGCGGTGCGTGAACTGGCGCCTGCACCTACAGGCGCGAAATGAAACAGCTCGTAACACCGGCAATCATCTTAAGCCGCACAGATTACGGCGAGGCCGACCGCATCCTTACCATGCTTACGCCCGAGTACGGCAAGCTGCACCTGCTGGCCAAAGGCGTGCGCCGCATAAAATCCAAGCTGGCAGGCGGCATTGAGCTGTTCAGCACCAGCACCATAACGTTTATCCAGGGGCGGTCGGGTTTGGGCACCCTCATTTCCACCCGCCTCGACAAAAATTATGGCCACATTGTGCAGGATTTAGACCGCACCATGCTGGGGTATGAACTGCTAAAACAGCTCCACAAAATTACCGAAGACCAGGCCGAGGCCGAATACTACACTTTGCTGCAGGAAGCTTTCGAGGCTTTGGACGACGCAGACGTGCCGCTAGCCCTTATACGGTTTTGGTTCCAGGCGCAGCTGTTGCGGTTGGGCGGCCACTCACCAAACCTGCACACCGATTTACAGGGCCGCAAGCTGGAAGCAGACCAGCGCTATGATTTCAGCTTTGAAGATATGTGCTTTGAACCGCGCGAGCGGGGCCGTTTTACCGCTTCTCACATCAAGTTTTTGCGCCTGAGCTTTGCCGGCACCAGCGCCAAATTGCTGGCGCAGGTGCAGGGAAGCGACGCTTTGGTAGAAACGCTGGCGCCGCAGGTAGCGGCAATGACCCAGTCCCATCTGGCATAACGTAGTAAATTATGCTATAGTAGGCAAACTATGGCAGCAGGAGAACAATCTGGACCCGAGCACCAACTGGTTGAGCTAGCTTCGATTATCGAAGGTGCTATGTTTGTTGCCGACCAATTGCACGACGCCGACATGCCCAGCTTGGCTGAAATGCACCTGGGCGCTGCCCGCGATATGGTGGAGAACAGCACATTTGCCGACATGGGCATTGCCGCAGCCGGTGACGCTATCGATGAGCGCACGCCGCGCATGCTTCGCCGCCGCACAGTGGCATATGGCTTGACGATGCTCGCTATCGAACGAGCGGTAGATGAACGCCACCCCACCATGCAGCCGCCGCTTTCTGAAAGCATGCGCGCCCACGCCCGCGAACGCTACGGCGACCGCGTAGACGAGCAACTTGCCGCGCTGCCGCCTTTCCCACTCGGATAGGCGAGTTACATCTGTTATAATACTGAGCATTATGAGTGACAAAATCTCCCTAGACGACATTGCCAGCCTGGCCAAGCGCCGCGGCTTCATTTACCAAGGCTCGGAAATTTACGGCGGCCTCGCCGGCACCTGGGACTACGGCCCGTTGGGGGTGGCGCTGAAGCGCAATATTACAAACGCCTGGTGGAAGTTTATTGTGGACGGCCGCGACGACATGTACGGCATCGACTCCACCATTCTTATGAACCCGAAAGTATGGGTGGCCAGCGGCCACGTCGACACTTTCAACGACCCGCTCATCGAGGACGTTAAAACCAAGAAGCGCTACCGCCTGGACCATTTACTGGAAGAGCAAGGTTATGAAAACGTTGATGCCATGAGCCTGGAAGAAATGGGCCAGCTTGTAAAAGAAAAGGGCATTAAGAGCCCTGACGGCAACGAACTTGGCGCGCCTGCGCAGTTCAACATGATGTTCAAAACGCATGTTGGCCCGGTAGAGGACGACGAATCTGCTGCTTACTTGCGCCCAGAAACCGCCCAAGGCATGTTCACCAACTTCAAAAACGTGGTAGATAGCTTTTACCCGAACTTGCCGTTCGGCTTGGCCCAAATTGGCCGCAGTTTCCGCAACGAAATTAGCCCCGGAAACTTTATTTTCCGCCTGCGCGAACTGGAAATTATGGAGCTTGAATACTTCATAAACGCCGGTGACTGGGAAAAGGTTTTTGAATCCTGGCTGGCAGTGCAGCACGAATGGTTCGAGATATTGGGCCTCGACCAAGCCCGTTTGAAAGAGCACGAAGTACCCGAAGCCGACCGCGCCCATTATAGCAAGCGCACCGTAGACACGTTTTATGATTTCCCGTCGCTTGGCTTCCAGGAAATTGCAGGCCTGGCATACCGCACCGACTTTGATCTGAAGAGCCACCAGGAAAGTTCCGGCAAGAACCTGGAATACCGCCCGAAAGACGGCGGCCAGCCATTCATCCCGCACGTTATTGAACCTACGTTCGGCTTAGACCGCAACGTTATGGCGGTGCTGTGCAACGCCTACACCGAAGACGAAATGAACGGCGAAAAGCGCGTATTTTTGAAGCTGCCCAAGCACTTGGCGCCCGTGAAAGCCTGCGTGTCACCACTGCTAAAGAACAAGCCCGAACTGGTAGACAAAGCCCGCGAAGTATACGGCCTGCTGAAAAAAGAACTCGGCGCCGTCATGTGGGACGACAATGGCAACATTGGCAAACGCTACCGCCGCCAAGATGAAATTGGCACGCCAGCCTGCATTGTGATCGACTTCCAAACCCTGGAAGACAACACTGTTACGGTGCGCGACCGTGACACAGCTGCGCAAACGCGTGTGGCCATTGGCGACCTTCTGACAACCGTTGAGTAGTGCTACGATAAGCGTATGCAAAAACTAAAGAAATATAAGTGGACCATAATTGGCGCCCTGTTAGTGCTGTGGGGCATAAAGCTAACGGCGGGGATGTGCAACCCGAACGGCCTGGATACTGCCTTTAACATTGCACCCTATGTTATCGGCTTCTTCCTGCTGTTCCGTGAAGGCCTGCGCCACGCGAAGAGCCTGCGCGCAAAAATTGTAACCGTAATACTACTCGCAGTATTAGTTGCGATTAGCGTGTTTGCCATATTTTGGCTCAACTTTGGCAACTGTTTTACGTTTTAGCCCCGAGAGAGTACTAATTTTGCACACTATTTGACACTGGCGCGCAACCAGTGCTACTATCTGCGAACGATGACATATCGCATAAACACTACCCGCACTTGGCAAAAACTCGTTTTTTCGTGGCGAGCGTAGTTTAGTGCACCCAATTTTGTAAGCAACAAACCACCCGCCGCGAGGCGGTTTTTTTATATTTCCCAGCTATTTAAGGAGTTATCCATGAGTATCACTAACACCAAACAAAACCAACTTACTATTGAGCGCCTGGCAAATCCAGCCGGATTCTACCAAGGCCATGCCGAGGCGCTGCACATAGTGGGCGCCAGCGCCTTTGGCCAGCCAGTAGAAGCATTTGCGCCGCAAGTTGCCGAGCGCTTTGCCAAAGCCGAGATCGCCCAAGTTATGCGCGACGGCGATGACATTGTGGGCTTCGCGCTCTATGAAATGCTGCAGGGGTCACATTGGCGACCTGCTTTCAATTGAGGGGCGGGCAATTAAGCGCGAGTACCAGGGCCGGGGCCTGGGCAAAACAGCACTGCAGCAAATATTGGCAACCGAGCAGTTTGACGCAGCGGCGTCGGTAACGCGCAACCCGGCGGTGCTAAAGGTAATGCAAAGCGGCTTTTGCACGGTGTCGCCAGACTTACGCGCCGCTGACCCATTGCATTACATGCGCGACCCATTGCTGCGTGAACTGGCGAGTGTGTACAGCGCACACATTGGCTCCGACCCAAAAGATGCGCCGTTCGTACCAGGCCGCTACACTGGCGGTTTGTACGGTGGGGAAGACCCAGGCAGGGGTATGGCGGCGCTGCCGCAGCTGGCGGCTAACCCGGAAAATGGTGTCATGATGCTGGCCGCAGACAAGGTGGCTGCGCAGTGAACCCTCCAAAAAATCCCGCCACTAACAAAAACAAACGCATATTAATCGTCGGCGCCCAGCACGGCGACGAGCGCCTGGGCCCGCGCCTGAACCGCTTCCTAAAAAGCGACACCACCGGCCGCTTCAAAAATGTGGATTACCTGTGCGGCAACCCGCGCGCCTTCCGCCGCAATGTGCGGTTTACCGAAACCGACCTCAACCGCAGCTACGACACGCTGCCAGCCGTGTCTTATGAAGAAAAACGCGCCCAAAAAATCCTGCGGATTATAGCCGCGGGCAACTACGATTACGTGTTGGATATCCATACCTCGCGCGCCGATGTTGGCCGCTTCTTTTTAGCCACGCATTTGCAAGGGCCGGTTGCCAGGGTAATTGGCGCGTCTAACTTTGGGCGCGTGGCAATCATGCCGCCGCACATTGCCGGCTGCTCGTTAATCGGCCAGGTGCCGCAGGCAATTTCGGTGGAATACGACCGGCGCCTGGCGCGCACGCAGCAGACGCTAAAGGAGCTAGTAATGCTGCTGGAAAATTTGCTGGCCGGCAAAACAACTCCGCAAAAACGCGACATCTTCTACGTAAAGGAAAAAATCCCGCTGCACAGCAGCATAAGTTACGACGCCAAAAATTTTGAGCTGTGCCCGGAAGGGTTTTACCCGGTTATTTTTGCCCGCAACAGTTCGTACACAGCGTACAAAGGTTTTGCCGCCTACGAAAAAGACACGCGCACGATGTGAAGCGTTTGCTATGATGGGTGTATAACCGAGGGGGAACCATGGCAGACAACGACAAAGATGCGCAAAAGTACGACTTTAGCGGCCTGAAGGCAATATTTTTTAACGGTACGCTTACCAAATCGCCGGCGCCCAGCCACACCGACCTGATTATTAAAATCAGCACCGACATTATGCAGCAGCATGGCATACAAACAGAGGAAATCCGCACCATAGACCACCCGAATATTGCCACGGGCGTGTATCCGGATATGCGCGACCAAGGCTGGCCAGACGACGAATGGCCGGCAATTTATGAAAAAGTAAAAGCCGCCGACATCCTTGTGCTAGCCGGGCCAATTTGGCTGGGGGACAACAGCTCGCAAACCAAGAAGGTAATTGAGCGGCTGTACGCCTGCAGCTCCGAGCTGAACGACAAGGGCCAATACGCCTACTATGGCAAAGTGGGCGGCTGCTTAATTACCGGCAACGAAGACGGCATCAAGCACTGTGCGCAAAATGTGCTGTACAGTTTGCAGCATTTGGGTTGTGTGATCCCGCCGCAGGCTGACGCTGGCTGGATCGGTGAAGCTGGCCCTGGCCCAAGCTACGGCGATGACGACGGCAAAGGCGGCAAAGTGGGCCTGGACAACGACTTCACCAACCGCAACACCACCTTCATGACCTGGAACCTGATGCACCTCGCCAAAATGCTGAAGGACGCCGGTGGCGTGCCCGCTTATGGCAACCAGCGCAGCAAGTGGGACGCGGGTGCCCGTTTTGATTTCCATAACCCTGAATACCGCTAGAGCCACAAACATGTAGCTGGTGTACGCTAGCAGGAACAGATTGTAGTGCCACCCATTTTCCTCTATCATTGCATTCTTATATGAGCGACTACGATGTGCCGGCCTTTATAAAGTACGGGCCGAACTATGAACCTTCGCCGCAGGATGTGCTCCGCAAGGCGTATATGCGCAATGTGGTGGCCCCACTAGCGCACGTGGTGTTCGCAGCGGCAGTAGACGCAGGCGGCAGCGGATTTTATGAGACGCTGCACGAGCAGGAGGGCGAGCACATACGCCAGGTGGCGACCATAGAAGGTGCGAGCGAACACCCTGTACCTTTAATTTTGGGCATGTCTGTAGATAAGTCGTTCCAAACCTATGCCGAGCGGCGGATGCCTGATGTAGTCGGGGTGTTAACCGACCCGCAGCGGGTGGCGCTCCATCGGTTTTTTACCGGCGGTTCAGCGCGTGACCCAAACAAGTCGCTGCTGGCTGAGGCGTCTACTATTATGAACGCCACCGGGAACATTGTATTCCGCCATCCAGAGCTGGGATATAACGGTGACGTCACAAAGCTGGTGGGTTTTTGGCGCCACAAGCGCACG
>DATIIE010000011.1:0-10002 GCA_035479955.1 Saccharimonadales bacterium (SeqCode) | reverse complement strand
GACCGGATTCGAACCGGCGATCTTCTCCGTGACAGGGAGACGTGATAGGCCTCTTCACTACGGGCCCAAAAGCCAAATGACAGAGGTAATAATAGCAGGCCTGAGGAGAAAAAGCAAGCTAGGGCGTGATGTACTTCTGAGGCTTATGCTGCTTTTCGAGCGGGTCAATATAGGTGCTGATGGGCTTGAAGGCAAAGTAAACGTGCGAGGCGCGGATTGTGTCGCCGTCGCGCTCACGGACCTTCAGGATTTCCAGGCCCAGCGGCGTTTCCACAATGCCAGACACCTGCCCGGCCTGCAGCTTAAATAGCTCGTCGACAACTTGCGGCGAAAGGTCGCGGTTGGTGCGGGCAATGGCGATACCATAGTCACCACCGCTGCCCTTCGTGCCAGTGTCTTCCGAATTTTGCTGCGCTAAAGCGGCGAAATCACCCCCGTTATTGACCTGTGTGAGTACATCTTGTGCACGTTTATGCGTAGCCGTATCCAGCGTGGATACAACTTTTTGGCTGAGCATTTGGCCCTTCAATTCGCGCTTGAAATCGTCCAGCGACCAGCCCCAGAATTCCTTCAGCACATCCTCGAATACTGCGTTGTTGCTGCCCAAGCGGTTCTGGCTGCGCAGCAGTGCAATCTCGGCATTCAGCTCGCCGGCGCTTACTGACACATGGTTTTGCCCAGCCAGCTTTTTCACGCAGGCGTCGTTAATTACCGACTGCAATGCCACCTTGCGGAATGCCGCCAGCTGCTGCCGGCCAGAGTCGCTGTTGAAGTCCACCTTTTGCTGCGTTTGGTAATAATGGATGTAGTGGCGCAGTTCAAACAAATAGCTTTCGTAGGAAACCAGTTGGCCGCAGGCTTTGGCAACCGGGAATGGAATTACCTGGGTAACGCGGTAACTAAATGTGCTGGAGGTGTCGAAACGGTACAGCGCCAACAGCACATATATAAAGAAGCCAAACAGCAGCGCCACAAATATAGCGGCTGAGATGCCCACAATGCGCCGCACAGAGTGCTGCAAGGGGTAAATATACTTACGGGCGCTGCTGAGTACTTCTTCACGGTGCTCGGCAACGGTTTCGTTGGTGATGCGCGGAATATTATGGATCGCTTCTTGCAGCGATTCCTCGAGTTCCGGCTTGCGGCCTGGCACTCTCTTTAACAGCTTTTTGAATTTATGCTTCATCTTCGGCAGTTTCTACTTCGTTATCGCCCATGCGGGCGTCATCACCAGACGGACTCTGTACAGGGGTAATACCCTGCTGGCGCATAATTTCCAGAAGCTTTTTCTGGATACGCGCCGGGTGGTGGATTTCATGGATCACCAGGTCACCTACATACGTCTGCATCATAATTGTACCAAATCCTAGCAGTGTCTCCTGTATACCGGCCACTTCATAGTTGATCATTTGGATTTGGTTGAGGCGCATATCTATTACGCTCCGGTGGAACAGCCCCTTTTGGGTAATCTGGATAAGCCGCTGGTCGGTCACAATAAACACACTGAACCACCAGCCAATCCAGCCGGGCAGCATTAGCAGCGTGCCCAATATGGCGCCAGCCGCCAACCCCATAAAGTAAACCGAGTATTCCGGCTTAAACAGCGACGGCACGGTGCCCAGCAAAATTGCCAGCATGGCTAGAATAAGCCCGCGGCGCATCACAATTGGATGCTTGCGGAAGACGAACAGCACTTCCTCGTCTTCAAACTGATCTTCGAAATATTTATCAGCCATACCCTTGCCTCTATTTTATCGCTTTTGGGGTGAAGTTGCTATGCGCGCAGTTTATTGCTCGTCATTGTAGTCGACGATGGTGTCGGGCATGAAGTCGTCTTTGTTGTTAACGAAGACTGCCACGTGGTCGCCTATCTTGAATGATGAACTGAACATAGAGCTGCAGCCGTTACGGAAAGTGCTGGTGTCGTTAGCTTTCACGGTGATGGTTTGCTCGCCGGAGGGGCCGCCGCTGTCGGGCTGTACCTTCAGGGTAAAGTCCTGGCCGCTGTCCTGAGAGCCGGCAATACTGCTGACTATACCGGAGTAGTGCGTTTGGTAGCCAGTAAAGTAGCAGACCTTGTCGCTTTTAGCGGCTTCCTGGGCCAGGGTTTTCGGGTCGCGGAAGTCGCTGGTGGAACTGTCGGTGTCGAACTGGTAGTCAGAAGTGTCCGGGCCCTGGCTGTCGTCATACGAGCTGGAGCCATCAATATAAGGGTGCACTGTTTGGCAGTTCTGCCCTTTCTTATGCACCGGGCTGATATACAGGTAGCCGCTGCCGCTGCCATAGTTTGCGGCCAACCGCTTGTATATGCTGCGGCCAGTAAGTTGGTCTAAGGGGTTCACCGCCGTGCTGCTGGCCGACTTAAACGTTATGCAGAATGTGTAGGCGCTATCTGACACCTTGGTATATTTTATGTGCGGGTTGTCACCTTTGACGCCTGCGGCGCTCAGACTATCCGGAATTTTTTGCTTATCTGTAATGTAGGTGTCGAGCCTGGTAGCGATGCTGTTAGCGGCGTCTTCGGTTTTGGTGTCCTGCTTGGCCGCGCTTGCTGCCATGAGCGCGAATATAGTTATGCCAACGGTAAACAGCCCAATAATGGCCAAGCCGATTTTGTAGGGGCGCAGTGGGTCGAATGCACGCGGGCTAGAAACCTGGCGCGCCTGGCGGTGCCCCCGCTCCGGGGCCGGTGGGTCTACTGATTCTGGATGCATGGCAGCCACCTATACCCTTGTTTTGTGTTCGTCGCGCCAGTAATAGTACAAAATGCCGCCAGCAACAGCCAGCACACACAGCGCATCAAGTGCTACCTTGCCGAGGCCCATGCCAGATTCGCCGCCCATGGCAGCAAATGCTGCCGCCAAAAAGCCAATTACGGTGAACAGGCATACTACAAAGCTAATAATTTGCGTTGTTTGGGTAGCGCGGCGCTTGGACGGGTCCAACTTCAGGCGAGGGTCTTGTAGCTCGCGCTTTTTCAAGTGCATGAAAATTACGGCAAATAGCGGCACAGTAACCAGCAATGCTGCAGCTGGGAACGCCAGGGATGCAAAACCGGCGGCGCCGTTTACCAGGGCGATCAGGGCACTGGTAAGGGAGATGGCACCAACGAACAAGGTAAGCGTTAGGAATACATACTCTACGCCAACCGGGCTGAGCACTTGCACAACCGGCGTGGGCGCTAACGGGTCGCGGGCGTCCTGCGCAGGCAGCGGCTGGCCGTAGGCTGGTTCAGGCGCAGCGCTGTACTGCGGCGCAGTGGATGGTTGGTGCGGCTGATGGGGCGCAGCAGGCACTGGTGCCGGTGGCTGGTAGCCGGTGTAGGAGTTTTGGTTGGGGTCTTGCGGATTCATCTAAGAATCTCCTTTTGTTATTTTTGGCGCAACACGTGTGTGAAAATCAAAAATTAATGTGGTGGCCCGGGAGGCGGAAAGCTCCAGTGAAGCTTTTTGTAGACGCGAGCGGAGCGTCCCCGAAGCGAAAATACCATGTGGTGGCCCGGGAGGGACTCGAACCCCCAACACCCACCTTAGGACGGTGGTGTTCTATCCATTGAACTACCGGACCAAAACGGGGAGCGCAAGGCTCCCCTGTTTTAAAGTGCTACTTCTTGCCTGTGCGCGGCTGGGTGAATTTTTCGTGGACGTTCTCGTAATCGTAGAGCTCGCTGTCGGCAAACCAGTGGGAGATTTCCTTGGCTGCTTCGTCGGCATCTGCTGAGGCGTGGATAACGTTCGGGATGGTTGTGCCGTGGGTATTGGCGTGGCCGTAGCTGACATGTGAGTAATCGCCGCGGATAGTGCCAGGCTGCGCGCTCTTAGGCTCAGTGCTGCCAACCATTTTGCGCACCAGCTCTGCTGCTTCAATGCCTTCCAGCACAAAAGCGATCACTGGCCCTTCCATCATGCCGGCAACAGTGGTCTCGAAAATTTTCTCGCCGGCGCGGTCTTTTAAGGTACCGATGGTTTGGTAGTGTGCATACAAATGGTCGTAGTCGGCTTTCAACATTTTGCTGCCAACAATTTTCAGGCCTACCTTTTCAAAGCGGCTCAAAATTTCACCAACAACACCGCGCATTACGGCATCTGGCTTAAAAATAATCAGTGTTCGTTCCACGTGTTTTGTAATCCTTGTTTACATTTCGCTGCCGTAATTGTAACAGAGGTGGTAGAATAAAGCTATGTTGTTCCACAAAGCAAAAATCGACTTTCTGGAATATCTGGAAATTGAACAAAACCGCTCGCAAAAAACCATTGCCAACTACGACCACTACCTGACGCGCCTATTGGACTTTGCCGGTGACGATTTAAAGGTTTCCGACATCAACCCCGAGCTCATCCGCAAATGGCGCCTGTGGCTGAACCGCCTGGGCACGAACGTGTCCGACGAGCTGCAAAAAACCACGCAAAACTACCACCTTATTGCCCTGCGCAGTTTCCTGAAATTTTGTGCCAAGCGCGACACACCTGCCCTGCCTGCCGACAAAGTTGAGCTATCACGCACGGTGCGCAAGCAAGTTACCTTCTTGAACGAAGACGAGCTGAAGCGCATGTTCGATGAGCCTGACCTCGCCAAATTAAGCGGGCTGCGCGACCGTGCCATTTTAGAACTGTTATTTAGCAGCGGGCTGCGCGTGTCTGAGCTAGTGGGCCTGGACCGCGACCACATTAACCTGAAGCGCAAAGAGTTTATGGTGCGCGGCAAAGGCCAAAAAGACCGCCCTATTTTTATTAGCGAGGCGGCGGCGTTCTGGCTGCAGAAATACATGGATGAGCGACAGGATAACACCCGCCCACTGTTCGTGCGCTACAGCGGCAAGAAAAGCGTGGATTTAAGCGGCAACTTCCACCGCCTGACCGCCCGCAGCGTGCAGCGGCTGGTTGCCCAGTATGCGCTGCTGGCCGGCATTACCAAGCATGTTAGCCCGCACACCTTGCGTCACTCCTTTGCCACAGACCTGCTTATGAACGGCGCGGACCTGCGCAGCGTGCAGGCCATGCTGGGCCACAGCAACATTGCCACCACTCAAATCTACACACATGTTACCGACCCGCATTTGAAGAGTATCCACCAGAAATTCCACGGCAAAAAAGCCGAGTAACCTTTAAGGGCCCTCACTCTAGAAGCGTCTTCACGTTGGAAGCCCTCACTTCGGAAACAAAAAATAGTTTCTCGTCACTTCGTTCGGCGAGAATTATTTTTTGTTCCGCGGCCGCCATACTTAGGGAAACGATTTTCTCCCTACCACGAGTGGCCGCGGAGCCTAATTGAATTTTCGCCCAGCGCCAGCGACGAAAATTCAATTAGGCTTCCAACGTGCAGACGTGTACGGAGTGAGAATCCCGAGATAAGCGCAAAATTAGGGGGATTTACAGAGAGGGTTGCCGCCGTTGTCCATGCTGGGTACGGCGTTGGCAGCGTCACTTTGGTAGTGGTTTGTCATAATGTCGAACCGCTTACAGATAGAGTCGGTGGTTTGCAAAGCATAATCAGCGCCCAAATTGGTGCTGGTGCCATCTGCCGGTACACGCACCTGTATGCGGCGCAATACGTCCTGTGCTTTGCCAGTTACGTCAATCTTCACTTGTGCACCGGTAAAGCTCACCGCGCCAGCGCCGTTTGTACCACTGATTTGCAATGGGACGTTTTGGTAGTACTGCGACATGATGCGCAAGTAGTAGCTGTTGCCGCCCAGACCGCTGTTAATGGTAAGTGTGCAGTTTGCGTTGGTGCAGGTTACTTTTACTAGCGAGGCGCTGCCATCGGTGCGGAATGCCGTGTTGGTAACACCACCGGAAGCAACCGGGTCTGCAAAGGTGCTCATCGTACCGCCAGCCATGCCGCCAAACGACAGTGCGCCGCTGGTGGGCACAAGGTCGAACCTAATGCCGGCGTAGCCGCAGCTCCAGGAACCGGCTGCAACTAAGTTGCCATTGCACCCTGCGGTGGGCGTGGCGCTGGTATTGCTCTTGGACCACGTAAATTTCAGGGTGTCGATATTGCCGCTGGCGGCGTTTAGCGGAACTACGGTACCGGTGTATCCCAGGGTATACGGCAGCGTCGTAGCCGTTGGGTCAACCATGATGCAGGTGTATTTAACGTTGGTGGTAGCGTCCAGCGTGGGTGCTGGCAGGTTGCCGTAATATGCAGCCGCAGCGCCAGACCCGTTGGTGCAGTCTGGTTTAGCGGGCGGGGTGCCATGTTGCTTGATAAGGTCACGCACGTCGTTCACCCCTGCTTCAGCAGCGTAGAACGCGGAGGTGCTCAGCTGGCGGTCCAGCGACTGCCGCGAGTTGCGCCGGGCAATCTGGGCAAAGCCAATCACAATCAGGCTCAACACAATCATCAAGATCATTGTCACCATAATAGACACCATACCTGCCTGCTTGGTCGTTGTCTGTCGGGAAGCTGTGATGTTGCTCATGTTAACCTTATATTACTAGTTTATGCGCTTTTCTACTACGGTGCTCAGGGTGGAAACGGAACAGAATTGGTTGCCGGCGCGGATGCCCTTGCAAACCGGAGACAGTGACGTAGGGTTGGTCATGACATCGTCGTCGCCGTACGTAACGGTCACCTGCACCTTATACAGATTGCTGGTGCCAATGCGCGTTACCTGCAAGTTGCTGAGGCGCATGTTGGGGCTGAGCAATTCGCGGCCGGTTAACGGCGACGCGGGTGTGCCGCAGGCGCCAGTAATTGCCTTTTGCAAAAATGCCTGGTTGGTTTGGTGCGTACCGGGCGAGCCGCTCACCAGCTGGAAGCCCTGGCGGTAAATAAACTGCTGGTTGTTCACACACACGTAATAGGTGGTGCCGGGCGTGGGGCTGGCAGGTGTTGGCAGCGGGCCAACAGTGCCGCCGTTAAACTGGATAGCCTGCGAAATGGTGTCCATAATGCCGCGGGCGGTGTTCTGGGTGTTTGTTTCGGTAACGCCCTTGTAGTACACGCGGTTCACCTGCAGCACGCCAATGGTTACCATCAGTAAAATAACAGAGAAAACGAGCGTGGCCATCATCAGTTCCACAATGGTGAAACCCTGCATGCCCTTGCCCTTGTTTACTGTGCGCTTGCTCATGGTTGGTACGCCCTGTAGTTAAGCTGCAAAGAGTCGTTAAACTTGCCGGATATATCCGCCCAGGTTTCGGTCAGTTTGAAATCGTTGCCGGTGCGCACGATGTTAATGGTGTAGTTCGGCTGCGCCGTGGACGGTGTGCCATCGACATTAACAATGCAGTTTACCTTTTGCGAGGCCTGCGTAAAGTCATATACATGCGTGCCGGTAGCGTCACTCGCCAAACAGAAATTAGTGGGCACGGTTGCGCCAAAAATTTTGGTGGAGTCGGTGGTTACCTGGTTCTTTAACTGCTCCAGCTGCGCTTCCCCAAGCTTGAGGGCGCCAGAGCGCTCCTGGGCGCCGCGCGTGGCCTGCAAACTGCGGTTGCTTACGGTATATGCGCCGCCAATAACGCTGGCTACAATAACAATAGCTATCATAACTTCTACCAGCGTATCGCCGCGCTGGCGCATTGTGTTGTACTGAGTGGTTATTTGCCGCATGTTTTAGTGCCCTGCATTACTTTCATGGTTACCGATAACGGATGTGCGCCGCCGCCAATAGTCAGCAGGCCGGATTGGTCGGTGCCACCACTGGCAAAACAAACTGAAACGCCGCCCGACGGGTTTACTACGCCGCCGGCCACGTTGCTGTTAATAGCTGTGGCTGCGGTTTTGGCGTCGGTGTTAGTGCTGGTGCTGTTGATAGCAATAACGCTTACCTGCTGCGAGGTTGAATCAATGGTGGAGCCGGTGTAGCTGGCGAAGCTCGGCACAAACGCAACTGCGCCAATGGCAATATCGCCGCCGCCGTTGCTGTACCACATGCCGCCGGCCGGGCTGCCGGTAGCGGCAACGGTAAGGCCGTTTTGCAATACAGTGCTGCTGGTAATGTCCGGGAAGCCGGAGGCAGCGCCCACGTAAGGCGCAATAACTTTCGGTACAGATGCCGACAGTGTTGTCACCTCTTTGCCAGTGGAATCTTTTTGGGCGCCAGCCAAGGTAAAGACGTTATATTTCTCTGGGTCAGTGCCAGCCACCTTAAACTGCAACACCTTGCCGGCAAACACACAGCCAGCGTTCGCGCCCTGGGCATTTGCCCCAACGCTGCTTAACACAACCGGCCCGCCGGCATTCGCCGTACACTGGAAGTTGGCGTTACTGGGGAAATAGCCATTGGCCACTTCGTTTACCACCTGTTGCACCTGTGACTGCATTTGCTGGATTGCCTGGTTAAACGAGGCCTGGTTCTGCTTGCCGCTAATAAGGATAGCGGCAGCCACAAACAGCGCCCCGCTTATGCCAAGCACAATCAGGACTTCAACAATCGTAAAGCCGCGCTCGCGCTTTTGCAGCGGGCGGAAAATAGGCGCCCGTGATGCGCGCCAACGCTCTAACAATCGGCCAGTGGTAAGTAGGCCACCCATATGTCCCAAGTATACCATAAGCGCGTTGCCGAAATACCTACAATCCGGCTGGCGCAGCAGCAATTATATCCCCAGCAGCGCCATGTACCAGTCGAGGATACGCGCGCCAAACAGCTGCACAATAAACGCGCCGGCAATTAACAGCGGCCCGAACGGCAATTTCGTTTTGCGGCCAGCCTTGCCTGCTGCCACCAGCGGCGCCGAAATAAGCACACCAATAAAGGACGCGAAGAACAATAACATGCACGCTTCCACTGCGCCGCCCGCCAGCAGGCCCAGCGATATGCCCAGCTTTACGTCGCCAAAGCCAATCCACTTCCCCTTCGACATTTTGTGCAGCGCATAAAACAGGCCAGACACAATACCAACGCCCAGCGCACTGCCGATAAGCGTTTGGATGTCGCGCGTGTAGGCAAACGTGCCAGCTACCCACACCACCGCCAAACCAGTAAGCGGCCACACTACTTTATCTGGCAGCAAGTACCAGCGCAAGTCATACACCGCCAAAATAACAAACAGCAGCACGCAGGCCAGCCACACAACAAACTGGAACAAGCCAACGCCGGTAAGTGTTAGCGGCCAGTACAGGTACGACAGCGCAAACAGCAGCGGCACAAGGAGCTCAACCAGCGGCGAATCCGGAATGGGCTTGTGGCAATAGCGGCACTTGCCGCGCAGGCTCAGCCAACTCAGTACCGGTATAAGATCCAGTGGCGCCAGCACATGGTGGCAGTGAGGGCACTCCGAGCGCTCCTTCACCCAATCCCGGTCTTCGTGCAAACGCCATACAAAGGCATTTACAAAACTACCGAGGCACAACCCAAGCACGATAAGCGCGAGCAGAATCATGCCTTTATCCTAGCACACGCAAGCGGTCCGGCGTTAGCTGTTGGTTGCGTTGCAGTTCAGTGCAACCGGTGACGTTTCATCGCCGGCAGTTCCGGTTGATGTGAGCCATGGGCTGTAGGTTACGGCGCCGCAAATGAGCGCTGTGCCTTCTGCGGGCAATGGGCCGTCGTCGCTCCCCCAGCTGGTTGAGGTGGCGTCTACGGCGCAGGCAGCACCCCAATTACAGGCGATGACCGCGCGGTCGCTTATAGCCGCAAAGCTGCCGCGGAACGTTACGGTAGCCGTGCCCGCGGCAATGATGCCATCGGTGGCGCTACTGATCTGCGCGTTGGTTAGCGTAGCTTCTCCGCTGGTAATCTGCGCAGCTGTAGTCACGTATTTTATTTGCACCCAGTCCATGGTTGTGTGCGAGCTGCCACGGTTGACTACCAACCGGTTGTAATTTGACTCGGAGGGCAATGTTTCGTCGCTGTCGTTGTTGGTGTCGCCGCCAGCGGTGTCATCGCGCTGGCTGGTGAAAATCACCGGCTTGGTTTCAGTGCCAGCAACTGTTAAGGTGGCGGCTGCGCTCAGGTTAAAACCATCTGCGGAGTCCCTGATCTTCACATTGCTACCCGCACCCACTGTTACCGTGCCGCCAATCACATACAATCCGCTGTTCAATATGGTA
>DATIIE010000010.1:0-2879 GCA_035479955.1 Saccharimonadales bacterium (SeqCode) | reverse complement strand
CCGCACAAGCTGCTGCTTTGCGGCGGCGGCTCCTCGCTGGACATGCTCATGGACAAGCTGGAAGACAGCAACTGGTACACCGACCTGCCATTCTCGCGCAAGCCCAGCGTCCAGCACATCCACCCAGATGAAGTTGTGGGTATCACCGACAAAACCGGCGACGTAACCGACCACACCTTCATTACTGCCATGGGCCTGCTGCGCGTTGGCCTGGATACCCTGCAGTTTTCGGTTAGCCCCGCCGACTCGATAAAAGAGAAAATGGATAGGATATTACGCGTATGAGTGAAAAAGCCGCCGGGTCCGCTGGCAAAGACGTACTGTACATTGATGTTGACGACGAAATAACCGGCATCATCGACAAAGTACATGGCAGCAAGCAGAAAATTGTTGCCCTGGTGCTGCCGAAGCGCGCCACCATGCTGCAAAGCATTGTGAACATGAAGCTGCTGAAGCGCGCCGCCGACAGCGGTAAGAAGAATTTAGTGCTTATTACCGCCGAACACGGCTTGCTGCCGCTGGCTGGCACTGTTGGGCTGCATGTGGCCCGCAGCCTGCAGTCCAAGCCTGAAATCCCTGACGGCCCTAGCCACGCTGCCCACGACGACCACGACACCATAGAAGAGGCAGACGCCGACGATGAACCCGACCAATCAACAGCCGCCGCTGGCTATTCCCGGGCCGCCAAAGAACAAGACGCCATCGACAAAAACCGTTCCATTGGCGAGCTGGCTGGCGCTGCCGCAATCGACGGCCAGCTGGACGACGACAGTATCGACCTCAGCAACGAACCAGACGAAGCTCCAGTGGCTGTTGCCCTAGGCGGCAAAAAGCCCAAGAAGGGCAGCGACAAGAAACTGAAAGTGCCAAACTTCAACAAATTCCGCATCCTTATGGTGCTTGGCGGCGTTGGCGTGCTGGCATTAGTAGTGCTGCTGTACGTGGCGTTAGCTGTTATGCCAAAAGCTACTATTTCCATTAAAACTGACAGCGAAGCCGTAGACAGCAGCAGCGTTATTACCTTTAAGACAGGCAGCGCTGTTGCCCTGGATACTGAATCCGGCGTCGCCCCTGCAACCGAGCAAAAGGTAACGAAAACCGCTACCCAGCAAGTTGCAGCCAGCGGCCAGAAGAACAATGGTGAAAAGGCCAGTGGCACCATGAAGATTACTAACTGTACTAGCTCTCCGGTAACTATTGCGGCTGGCACCGGCGTAAGCGCTGGCGGCCTGACCTTTATTGTGCAAAGCAACCTGGCGCTTAGTGACGGCAACTTTACCTCTGGCGGCTCGTGTAAGGCCACTGGCGGCCACATAGGCACGGTAGCGGTCGTGGCCCAACAGGGCGGCGCAAACTACAACGTAGCAGCCCGCAGTGACTACAATGTGTCTGGCTACCCGGGCGTAACCGGCGCTGGCAGCCAAATGGGCGGCGGCACCGACAACATCGCTAAAATTGTGCTGCAATCGGACATCGACAGCGCTAAGCAAAAGCTGAGCTCCGCCGACACCAATGGCATTAAAGAGGAGCTGAAAGACGGCCTGACCGGCAAGGACCTGTTTGCGGTAGATGCCACCTTTAACGCTGCTGACCCGCAGGTGAAAACCAGTGTGAACGCCGGCGACACTGCCGACAACGTCACGGTTACTGAAACCACCGACTACACCATGCTGGGCACCCAGCAATCCAACCTGCAAAAAATTGTCAAAGACAGCGTCAAAGATAAAATCGACACCAAGAAGCAGAAGATCCTAGACTACGGCCTGGACAGTGCCACGGTTGGCCTGCAATCGCGCAACGCCGACGGCGTCAGTGTTACCTACCAGGCAACCATTGTGGTGGGTTCCGAACTGAATGTCGCCAGCATTAAGTCGCAGGTGGCCGGCAAAAAGTCAGGCGACGCCAAAGAAATCATCAAGCAGAACCCTGGAGTAACTAACGTAGACGTGCAGTACAGCCCGTTCTGGGTTAGCTCCATCCCGAAGAAAACAGGCAAAATTACTGTCGAAGTGCAAAAACCAACAGTGCCGAGTAAGTCCAGCAATGCAAGCAACCCGTAGTACACTCCTGGCATTGGATGTGGGGACAAAGCGCATTGGCGTTGCGTTGAGCGATTTGAGCGTGCGTTTGCCGCACCCGCTCACCACACTCCAGGCAGAGAACGACCCCATGCAACAGGTAGGCGACCTGGCTAGCCGCGAAAGCGCAGTGGGCCTGGTAATTGGCCTGCCGCGCGGGCTGGACGGCCAGGAAACCGCCCAAACACAGTTGGTGCGCTCGTTTGCCGAAGAGCTGAAAGCACATGTGGACCTGCCGCAGTACTGGCAAGACGAAGCTGTAACATCGCGCCAAGCCGAGGAAGAGCTGAAAAGCCGCGGCAAACCCTACCAGAAGGGCGATATCGATGCCCTCAGCGCCACTTACATTCTGGAAGATTTTTTGCGCGACAACCCAGAGGTAACAGCATGAGGTACACCACCCGCACCGAAAGGCGCCACTGGCCAAAACGCATCCTTATTATGCTGCTCGTGGCAATTATTGTGGTGGTAGGAGCAACTGTTGTGGTACGCCGTACATATTTTGAAAAGCTGAAGCCGGTAAGCGTGGTGTCGGCCGAAACGAAACTGATTACTATTGAAAAAGGCTCGTCGGTAGACGTCATTGCCAAGAAGCTACAAGAAGAGGGCCTGATCCGTAGCGCTTGGGCGTTCAAGCTGTATGTCAGCAGCAAAGAGGTGCGCAATGCCTTGCAGGCCGGTACTTACTCACTGGCCGCCAACCAAAGTGTGCCGCAAATTGTATCGCAGCTGACGCACGGCAAAGTGGCAACCGACCTCGTAACAGTGCTGCCGGCGCAGCGCCTCGACCAAATCCGCGCC
>DATIIE010000009.1:0-2133 GCA_035479955.1 Saccharimonadales bacterium (SeqCode) | reverse complement strand
CTCGGCATCTGACCCGAATATACCCATATGACCTAGTGCACGCTTTGTTTCGATAGGAAGTTCAGGATATGACAACCCCTCGTTTACGGCGCTGCGCACAACGCCAACAAGGCCCGGGAGGATTTCAGAAGGGGCGACAGGGGTAGGTAAGTGTGGTGAGGCCATCGGACATTTATACTACAACAAAATTAGCTCTAGGTTAAATTTATGACAAAAATATAAAAACATAGCGGCCACAGCACCCGCGTGGTACGATAGGCGTTATATTCCGTTGATGTTTACTTGCCCTGTACTGGAGCAGGGCCGCCAGTTCCCTGAACTTCCAGTTACCGACCCCCGCTGGCAGCAGTTGTTACACGCAGCAGATGTTGTTGTAGACCCTTATTCCAGCGAAGATATGCTGTTGCAGCTCACTCGTTATGCTATTGGTTTTGTTGAGAAGCATCCCGATTATGTAAAATCCTGGCATAACGAAACCGTCCGGGATTCGCCCCGGGCGCCGGTTTTCCGCGAAGCAGGGTTTACAGACACCATTTATCCGTTGCAAAAAGAGCAGCACACGACAGCTGTTGACGGCGGTAATATGAGCCGTTACACCAGAAGGATCAGCCACGTAGATGCCATGGAAAAAAGCGGCTTGCTGGAAACTGAAAATCTGGTTGTATTTGGCGGGCAAGCCCTGCGTAATGAAGTGGTTGATGATTTTTCTGGCCTTGCGGCGTTGGCGCGTATGGTTGCGCCTAGGGCCGACCGTTTAACGCGTGCCTGGATGAGAGACGAACTCGCCAAAGACCCTAGCCATCCAGATGTGTGGAAGCGCCCGTTCGCAACCGAGCGCGAACTTGGCCGGTTAGGCTTGGCATTCCGGCACGGTAAGCGGTTACGCTACCAAGGCACACTGCTACGTCCGGGCGCGCAGGCTATCCACGAAAGTATTCCTGCGGCCAACGAGGCAGCAGACTTATTCTCGCTGGATGGCAAGCGAGTGCTACTGCTGAATGCCCCGGCAAAATACCGCGAGCATGCCGGCCGCATAAACCCGGATTTGTCTGAAGCCCGGCCTACCGGCCGTAGCTGTTTTCATGAATATCTCACCCTGGAAAGTCCACCGCCCGGCGCAAGTATTCTGCTTGCTACGAGCGCACCAAATATTTACCGTTCGTGGTGCGACATGCTGCTGCGCGCGGCAGAATCCGGGCGCGCCGACCTGAACATTACCGCCACAGGCATGGCTATCAACCGGAACAGACGCATGAGCCACGTGCTTACCGCCTTCGGCGATCTCATCGTCAACCACTACAATTACGCATATGAGGGCGGCGTAGACTCACCCCAGCGCGAACCGTTTAAGATATAGCCCTATTCGCGGCTTAACTTGTTAAGCATGTATCCGGCGCGCAGCAGGAAGATGAGCGCACACACCGTAAACAAGTTGCTGATGTTGGAAAGCAGCACGGCTGTATCCGTATCTACAAATGTGCGGCCAGCCATCAGCACCCAGCCAAACAAGCCAGTGAGCGTGCTGATAGTGAGCGCGCGCGTGGAATATTTGTAGCGTTCGCTGGATTGCTGCCACGCCTTAAATAATGCCCAGTTGTAACACACAATAATAAGCACATTAAAGAAGCATAACGCGCCAGGGATGCCGTCCAGTTCATACAACGCCCGGCCGTGCGGCAGCCCGGCGAACAACCCGGTTAACAGCAAACAGCTGGCCAAAACTAGTTTCCAATTGAGCGTCCAGCTTTTTACCTCTTGCAGCAGCGCCAGACGCCGGCTGGCAAAGTAAAACAGAAGGTACGACACCGGGAAGCCAAGCGTAACCGGCCACAATGTGCCCCACGGCGACAGTGCGTCGGTATAAAGGATAGTGATAACAAGGTTGATAATTACCGTGAAGGCGCCCACGATAAACCCGAGTGTAAACAGCCGGTACGTGGATTGCAGTGCCGGCGAGAACTGCTTCAGGCAAGACAGGAACAGATATGCGGCGCCAAAGTACAGCGTGCAAATAAAGGCGGTGCCTGCAATTTCGGCGCGGGCCTGCGGGTCGGTGGCGGTGAGCGCAATAACTGCCCCCAGCACCAAAAACGCTATGGCTGTAATGCCGGCCATTTGCCACCGCAGCAGGCG
>DATIIE010000008.1:0-39822 GCA_035479955.1 Saccharimonadales bacterium (SeqCode) | reverse complement strand
GGTTTCGGGTGAAGTAGCGGTAGCCTTCCAATATGCCTGCGGCGAACTTGGCCTCGGCAACATACAGTTTATCTGGCGCAATGGCGTTTTGGGCCCATTGCCGCAGGCTGTGGTGGGAGTTGGCGGGTAAGATCGCTCTGTCGGCCGCCTGCAGCATGTCGCAATCATTCATGCTGTCGCCGGCCGCAATTATAAGGGGCCTGCCCTTTGCCAGGCGGCCGGATGATACGGCCAGTGCGCCCACGGTGCGCAGGAGCGCCGTCCCTTTGTTGACGCCTACCGGCAAAATGTCCAAAAAAACGCCACCCGAAAAGAGTATTTGTGCTGATATAGCATGCTTGGCTAATCTGCTTGCAATCACATTGACGTAATCTGCGTGCCCAGTGTCTGTATCCGTATGTACATTAAAGCTGACTTTGTGGGGGCCTTGTGCAACGGAGGGCTGTAACGTAAGTTCCGCATGCGCAAATAGCGCAGCTAACACACCGTCCCGGTCCCAATTTGGCGTATCTGGCCAACCCGGAAGGGGCACATGTTCGCCGGAGGTAAGTAAATATGGCGCAGCTCCTACAGAGGTAATCTGGAAATCCATTATTGACGCTGCGGCGGCGAACGCTGCACTTTCACCTTCACGTTCCTTGTGTGAAGCGAGGGTGCGCCCCGTTGCTGAGCCAAAATAAAGCGCTCCATCTCCCGATGCCCGCTGCTGGCCGATAACTGAGCAGAGCTCTTGCAGGGCGGCATCACTTTCACTGCGTTCGGCGGGGCTGCGGCTGTTTACGGCAAGGAGCGTGTCATCGATGTCGCACGCTAGTACCGTGCCCTGGGCCTCAGGTGCCGCTGGGGCCATCAGAACCTGTGCCGCAGGGCAGCGGCAACGCCGTACTCTACCATAGCCAGCTCACTTAATTGTATTTCGTCGGTGCGTAGCAGCTCGCGTACCTCGCCGAGTTGAAACACTTCGGCCTCTACGCCTGGTTCGGTCGGAGCCTGGAGCGGCTTTGTTGTAGCCGCCCAATAGAATGGGGTGTACGCGAGTTCGGGGTACTGCGACCCGGCCGGGTTTGTGACTTTCCGATATCCAAATAATCGTGCCTTAGTTATGACAAAGCCTGCCTCTTCCAGCGTTTCGCGCGCCAGGGCTTGTTCGGGAGTTTCCATTGGCCCATCCGGATTGTTCGGGTCGAGAGGGTCAATATGCCCGCCGGGCAATTCCCAGCTTCTGGGGCTGTCTGTGCCTCTGCCTTCGGCGTTGCATGTGAGCACCACTTGTACGCTGTCGGGATCGTGGGGTTTTGCTGTGTCGAAATTCCATAGCGCCACAGCTGCCGCAGTGGTGCAAAGTGCGGCGTCGGGTGCTTCAAGAGACGGGACAAATTCCCAGCGGGCGTCTCCCCAAGCCCCTGCAAATGGATCTACGCGGTGGTCTACCATATGCCTAATATGGTAGCAGAAATGGAAGTTAGCTTTTTATGCAGCGGCCTGCTCATACGTTGCGGCCGCAGTATGCTATAACTTAGGGTATGAAACGAGTAACAGGCATTGGCGGCATCTTTTTCAAGGCAAAAAACCCGCAAGTGCTGCAGGCTTGGTATAAGCAACACCTTGGTATTGACGTGCAGGATTGGGGCGGCACTTCCTTTCAGTGGGCGGATGCAGACGGCGCGCCGGTGGCGGGCACAACCGCGTGGTCTATCATGGCCAGTGAAGACGGCACATTTGCGCCTGGTACAGCGCCCTTTATGGTGAATTACCGCGTAGCCGATCTTGAGGCTTTGCTAGAGGCGTTAAAAGATGAGGGCTGTAACGTACTAGATAAAACCGACAGCTCTGAGTACGGCAAGTTCGGCTGGGTCATTGACCCCGAGGGCAATAAGGTTGAACTATGGGAGCCGCCCGCCGGCCAGTAGCCCGCGCGCAGCAACCCAAGTGCGTACATAGTGCGCCATTTTATTCTCGCCCGTGCTATAGCGTGGCATAGTAAGTTATACTAAGAACATGAGCGTTTTGGACCAACCGTTAGTGTTTGTGGACATCGAAACCAACGGCCTCAACCATATTCGGGGGCGGGTGGTTGAAGTTGCCGCCATTAGGGTAGAGCAGGGTGAGATTGTGCGTGAGTTCCGCTCGCTGATTGACCCGGTTGCGTCACTGCCGCGGTTTATAACCAACCTGACTGGTATCCGCCAGGAAGACGTCGCCGGGCAGCCGTTGTTCGCTGCGGTGGCAGACGAGCTGCATGATATTTTGGACGGCGCTGTGTTTGTGGCGCATAATGTGCGGTTTGACTACTCGTTTTTGAAGCAGGAGTTTAAGCGGGTGGGCAAAAGTTTTTGCCCCCGGCAGCTGTGTACCATGCGCTTGTCGCGGGCACTGTTCCCGGAGCAGCGCAGCCACAAGCTGCAGACCTTAATTGAACGCCACCAGCTGCAAGTCAGCGCCCGCCACCGTGCTTATGATGACGCCCATGCCTTATGGCAATTCCTGCAGCGCGTGCAGCAGGACATCCCGGCCGATGCGCTGGGCCAGGCAATTGCTGCGCAAGTGAAACAGCCGTCGCTGCCAAAGGCGCTGTCGCCAGATGTAATTACCACGCTGCCCACCGGCCCGGGCGTTTATATTATGTACGACCAATCCGACGCGCCGCTGTATGTGGGCAAAAGTATCCATATCCGCCAGCGTGTTGCCGAGCATTTTATGCGTGACCACGACAATGTTAGTGAGTTTAAGCTGTCGCAGCGCGTGCACCGCATTACTGCCCATGAAACCAACGGCGAGCTTGAAGCCTTGCTGCTGGAATCCCAGCTGGTGAAGGAGCTGCTGCCCTACCAGAACAAACTGCTGCGCCGCACCAACACATTGGTGCTGGCCATGAAAGAGCAGGACGCGGATGGCTATTTGCACGTGCGCTCATCTGTGGTAAGCCCGGACGATATCGCCAGCACCGCTGATGTGTTGGCAGTGTACGACCGGCGCAGCAAATTGCGCACCAGCCTGGAAACGGCTGCTAAGGAGTGGGATTTATGCCCTAAATTGCTGGGCCTGGAAAAAACCGACCGCGCCTGTTTTTGGATGCAGCTGGGGAAATGCAAAGGGGCCTGCGCCGGCAAAGAAGCGCCAGAAGCGTACAACGCCCGGTTGCAGCTGGCATTTATGAATCAGCGCCTGCAGCCGTGGCCGTACCATGGCCCGATTATTATTGAAGAATCCGCCGCCCAAGACATGCCGCAGGAACAGGAGAATGCCACGGCTACCGGCCTGGTTGTAGACCGCTGGTGCGTGGTGGGCAAACTCCGCCAGGATATGGATTGCGAGCCAGTACTGGAGCGCAAGCGCACCGGCTTTGACCTGGACGCCTACCGCATCCTGAAAGCGTACCTGGCAGCCAAGCGCGACAAATTAACTATCCGCGCTCTCACGCCGCAGCAGGCAGCGAGCCTGGGGCTGGCATAAATGCGCTCCGTTAGCTAACGATTAACATACAATCCTGTTGTTTTTCTGAAAACACTTATGGTATTATTCGCTCAAATAGTAAAAACAAAAAAGGAATGTTATGCCACAGAAAAAGACAGTGTCCGGCAGATCTAAACCTAAGAGCAAAGTACGGGTGGGCAATACCACCTCCAAAAGCAGCGGTAAGCTAGGCGCACTACGCACGCGCAGCGGTATGCTGTTGGCGGCATTTGCGTTTGTGTGCGTGGGCGCAATTACGCTCAGCTGGGCACAGGCAGCCACCACCACAACCAGCCTGTGGCCGAACAACCCTGTGCCGCAAACTATTACCGACAGCGACACGCAAAGTGTTGAGCTTGGCGTGAAGTTTAAGGCGCAGTACGCTGGTGAAATCCAGGCAGTGCGCTTCTATAAGGGCGCCCAAAACACCGGCACCCACATTGGCAACTTGTGGAGTAACGACGGCAAAAAACTGGCAACCGCCACATTTACAAATGAAACATCCAGCGGCTGGCAGACTGCTACCTTCGCACAGCCCGTAGCTATTGCCGCTAATACCACTTACACCGCATCTTACTTTGCGCCAAAGGGGCATTACTCGGTTAACCAGGACTACTTCAAGAGTGCGCGTGTTAGCGGCCCGCTGACTGCACTGAAAAACGGGGCGGAACGCGGCAACGGCGTGTACGCGTACAGCTCTAAATCCACCTATCCGAAAGACAGCTACCGCAGCAGCAACTACTGGGTAGACGTTGTATTCTCAACCAAGCGCTTTAACCCAACTCCGCTGCCTGCAGCACCAACCAACCCAACTGCGGCGGTGAGCGGCAAGAGCGTAACTGTGAAATGGACCGACAGTGTAACCACTGGCGTGCACCATTATGAAGTTGCCCGCGACGGCACAGTAATTGGCACCAACACCACTGGCGCTGGCTACATCGACGCCAACCTTACCGCTGGTAAAACATATGCCTACCAGGTGCGTGCCGTAGACTCTGCCGGCCAGCAATCTGCCTGGAGCAGCACGGTGAAAGCCACTATCCAAGCCGACACGCCCACACCAAGTGACCCAGGCCCCACCACACCAACTCCGCCAACTACCCCAAGCACGAGCACCTGCCCATTGCCGAAGTACCCAACTCCTGCCTGCGCTGGCTACAGAAACGGTGCCTCGCTGCAAACAGTGAGCGGCGACCTGCTGGTAACCACTCCGAACCAGGTTATCGAGAACAAGCGCGTGAGCGGCAACATTGATATCCGTACCTCCGGCGTGATTATCCGCAACACCGAAGTTACCGGCGCTGTCATTAACGACAACACCTCCAACCACTACGCATTTACTATTGAAGACTCCACAGTTGGGCCGGCCAGTGGCTGTAGCAGCTTTGGCAACGGCGGTATCGGTATCTCCGACTACACCGCCCGCCGCGTAGTAGTGCGCAACTTCCCAGACGGCTTCCGTGTCGCTGGCGGCAACATTACCATTCAGGACTCGTATGCCCAACTTTGCTCAGCAAACGTAAATGACCACTCCGACGGTATCCAGGCATATGGTGCTGCGGGCGGCAAGAACATTACCATCCAGCACAACACCATCGACCAAACCAAAGTTACGAATGGCGCAGCAACCGCACCTATCTTCTTGCCTAACGAGGACCGCCAGGGCAACGCAGGCGCCAGCATAAATGTAATCGACAACCTATTGGCTGGCGGCGGCTACACACTGCGCGCTTATGGCCTGGACTTCCCAAATATCACCGGCAACAAGATTGTGGACGGCTCATGGGGATACGGCCCGCTGGACATCACCTGTAACACTATTGGCGGCTGGTCTGGCAACGCAGTTGTAAAGGCCGACCTTAGCAGCGGCACTGTCTTAAGCCAGGTACGCGCGCTTAACGACTGTAACTAATAGCCTGTTCACGGAGTGTACTTATCTGTGCAGAACTTGCTATTATGCAAAGCATAAGGAACTACACGAAGAATGAATGAATTTGGCACATCGTATGTAAGCGACCCCGGCGGTACCGGCGGCAAGCCCACGTGGCTGGGCTGGGCGCTGGTGGCCGCGGCCGGTGTTATCGGCATAACACTTGCGGTGGTACTGGGAATGCATTTCTTGGGCAACAAGAGCCCGAAGAGCCAGGCGGAGAAGCCGCTGACCGTTGCAGTAGCCAGCATCAAACAAGACCAGGTCATTACCAATGACACCATAGTTACCGTTGACGTAAACGACCCTTCCCGTGTAGACCACGTTGAATATTATGTAGACAACACATTTGTAGGGGTAACCTATGCGCTGCCGTTCGACTTCACCCTGAAAGCCAAAGATTTTACCGATGGCAGCCATTCCGTGGTCGCCAAGGCCTACGATAAAAAAGGCAAGGCCTACAGCAGTAAAAAAGTAACGATAGTGGTGAAGCATGAGGCGAAAGCTGAGGATACTCCCTCTGAAGATGCAGCCGATGATACTGCGCAACCCAGCACTGGCACTAAGAAACCTTCTTCCAGCACTTCTTCTGGCAAAAGTTCGTCCGGTGGCAGCACTGGCGGCAATACCGGCGGCAGCACAACGCCGCCAGACACAACTGCGCCCAGCGCTCCCTCAAACTTATTACTGTCGGCAGATGACGGGTACACAGTAAAAGTTACCTGGAATGCCAGCACCGATAACATAGGCGTTACCGGCTACGACGTGTACCGCGACGGCGCGCTTGCCGGAACGGTAACCAGTGCGCAATATACCGACCAAACAGTGGTGCCTGGCAATACCTACACCTATACTGTGAAAGCATTTGACGCTGCTGGCAACAGCACGGCAGGCGGCAGCCAGCCAAGCATTACGCTGGTGCCGACATCTATTTGGGTGAATGGCGACTCCGCGGCTACTGTGGACACCGACCCGACCCCGCTGGAGCTAGGTACAAAGTTCAAACCCCTGGTAGATGGCAAGGTGAGCGGCGTACGCTTCTACAAAGCTTCTGGCGCCACCGGCACGCACGTAGGCAGCCTGTGGGCGAGCGGTGGCGCCCAAATGGCCACGGTGACGTTTAGCAGCGAGTCGGCCAGCGGTTGGCAGCAGGCGGTGTTCTCGTCGCCTGTGTCGGTAACGGCTGGGACCACCTATGTGATCTCGTACACAGCGCCCAGCGGCCACTATGGCTACACGGCGGGCTACTTCAATACCGACGGCATCACCAGCCAGTACCTCACGGCGCCCAGCACCGGCAGCATTGGCGGCAACGGCGTATTTACAACCAGCGCTGGCACATTCCCCAACTCGACATTTGGCGGCAATAACTACTGGGTCGATCCGCTGTTCATCCCTAATAAGGATGCAGGCGGGCCCACTGCAACTACGCTTGACACATCCACGGTGTACGCCGGTTTCCCTGGTAGCAACAACACAGGCGTGCCGTTAGGCAAGCGCTTGCCAGTGCGCGACCGTGGCATGACTATTTACGAAAATGGCGCAACCGTGGAAAACGTGCAGATAGAAGGCGAAGTAGATGTGCGCGCCCAGAACGTCACCATTAAAAACAGCAAGATTAACTCAATTGTGTACTTGGACCGCGATGCAGTCGGCGGCCTGAGCTGGTACCTCACCCTGGAAGACTCCACTGTAAATGCCGGCCCAGTGCAGCGCGGCGCCATAACGCTTGGGCAGGTAACGGTACGGCGTGCAAACATTTATGGCGGCCAGACAAGCATTATCTGTAGTGCTGACTGTAATGTGTCCGATTCCTGGCTGCACGGCCAAGCCCTGCCAGCACACCAGACGTGGCACCTGGGCGGGTTCCTAAGTAATGGCGGCTCTAACATGCAGTTATCGCACAACACAATTTCCTGCGACACGGCCAACAACATAGAGGGCGGCGGCTGTTCCGGCGACCTGAACCTGTACGGCGATTTTGAAGCCATCCAGAACATAACCATTGACGGCAACTTATTCACTGCAAACCAGGACGCAGGCTACTGCTTGGCTGCCGGCTATAATGCCTCTAAAACCTACGGCCCGGGCGCCAACAATGTCTCAGTCATCAACAACACCTTCCAAAAAGGTACAACCGGATTCTGCGCAGGCTTTGGCGTGGCCACAGACTACAAGATTGGCGGCACGCCAGCCCCAGGCAACGTATGGACAAATAACCACTACGACGACGGCACAGTCGTAGACGCGCCCAACTAGGCCAACTAGCCCGCGACTAACCGCACACTAGCAGCTGGATATCTAAAACTAGTACAGCCACTGGCCGCTTTGGCGGCGCTTGATAACTTTTTGTTCGTACTTGCCGCTTGTTTGGTTGAGCACTGGCATGCGCGACACATAGTCGAACGATACGTCTATAAAATAGCAGCTGGAGTTGAAATGGTTGTTTGGATAGGCAATAGATGCGCCGTAGTTATACAAGCCATTGCGCCGGTCAAGGATTGTGTCCTCCTGCAGGGCGTGCAGCGGTGGATTGTCTATGGGGCCGTTAATGAACACGTTGCCAGTGCTTGTGTAGTGGGATTTGCCGTCAGGTGAGCTGTCGCATGGATACCACACCGCGGCAATATACCGCTTGTTGCGCTGCACCAGCACCTGGTTTGCGGCGGTTAGCGGAATAGTAACGAAGCCAATTTGGTCGGCAACAGTAACGGTGTAGTTTTGCTGCGCCAATAATGTGCCGCTGTCCCAGTCAAAGATGCCGCCCGTAAGCACGACAGTATCGTAGTGGCGGTTTCCCAGGTAAAAACGCACGCCGCGCACCACACCTTCATGGTCGCTTGTCCAAACAGTGCCGAGTGTCACGCCTGGCTGGCCCTCGACTGAATTCGCATCGAGGCTGCTGGGGATTTGGTTGGTAAATAGGGTGGCTGCCATGTTAATCGATCCTGTAAATGTGCGTTGTGTAGCCGTTTAAGAAGTTGTCGGTAAAATTGCCGCCCACAATAGGGATGGTGCGGCTTTCAAACATAACAGTTGCAGTGGTGCCGACGCCAGCCGGAATAGTGAATGTGGCGTTTAGCTGCGTGCTGTCTTGCATGCGCGACCCGGCAAAAATATAAAACTTGCCAGCGTGGTATTTCACCATGTGGTTGATGCCGGCAAACAGAGTCGGCGCTTGGTCTACGCTGGCAAAATTGACGGCAAAGTTGTCGTTTAGTACTGCGGCCAGGCTTTGGATCTGCCCATTCGTGGCCTTAGCCGCCGCCTGCACTGCAGCATACGCTGGCGTGCGGAAGTTGTGCTGGCTTTGGTCTGGGCCGCCGAACGTGTGGTTGAAGTAGATAATGCCGCGCGCGCCAGCAATAATCATGTGCCATACTGCGCCCTGCATTTGCCAGGGCTGGATGTAGTCGGCCTGGGTGGTGTTGCCCGGGAATGGGCCGCCGTTTTCAACAAAGCCCCATATGGGCTGGCCGCGGTACGGGTCAACATAGTCGCGTATGAATTGCACCACATCACCGTAGCGGCAGGCGCGCGCTGCCTCGGTTTTAGTTAAGTCGTTGTTGAACATGTCGTAAAATTGCGCGCTTTGGTCCCACGGGGAAGAGCCGGCGGGCGTGTGTATGTCGGCGTCTGTGTACCAGTAAAAATCGGCGCTGGCCGTCTGCTGAAAGTCGCTGTTCAAGTACACCTGCGTTCCCAGCGGCCTGCCCCAGGTAGGCAGCAAAATGCCTTTGCCATAGTTAACATATTTAATGCGGCCGTCGTTTGGGAAGCTGTCGCCCAGGTCTTTTACAATTTTGTAGCCGCCGCCTGGCCCGTTGTTAAACGGGTAGTTCATATCTGGTTCGTCGGTAAGCAAATAGCCAATGGTTTCCGAGCCGAAGCCGGAAAGCTGGGCGCTGGGCAGCGCGTACATGCCATTGCTGCGGATGAGCGGCATGTCGCTGTTGGAGGTGAGCTCCAGGTAGGTGTTCAGGCCGGTGTCCTTATCTAGGTCGATATCGTTTTGGCTCAGCACGCTTTCATACCACACGGCAATCGGGAAGAAGTTGGGGTCGTCCAGCGCCGCGGCAGCAATTGGGTAGCCCTGGTGGGCGTAGTGGTTTGGGCCGCCGTCAATTGGCTGCAAAAAAACGTTCGGCAATGTGGGATGGGGAGTGAGCCCCATTTGCGTCCATTTCCATTGGCCGTTTACCCGCACTTTTAGTTTGGTCATGCCGATGTATCAATCCAGATGTCGCCGTCCTGGGCACTGACACCAGGGTCGGTACTTTGCACAAAGATTTGCGGCCCGGCGCCGCCGCTGGGCGTTGCCCATGTCATGGCGCTGCCATTGTAACTAAGGTAATTGCCATTGCCGGGGTTGTTGGTGGTGGCAATTTTTGCAGTGGTAACGGCATCGTCCACGATTTTGGCAGTTGTTACTGCGTCGTTTTGGATCTTGATTGTAGTGACGGCATCTGTCTGGAGTTTTCCAGCGCTGATGCTGTTGTCCTGGATTTGCGTGGCGCCAACGATGTCATCTTTTAGGCCGCCGCCTGTTTTGTGGCTTTGCAGCAAAAAATCATTGAGCACATCGCCCCATACATTATCATCAGAACCGGGATTCGGCAGTCTGGCCACTTCTGTTCCCCACTATGTTACCCCCTGTAGTTTACCAAAGAGCATGAGCGCTATGCAATCGCATCTGCACCGCACACGGCAGCGCTGTAACATATTTACGTTGACCGTTCAGGTAGTGGCTCGTACACTTAGCTGTACAGTAGGAGGAACGACAACTATGGAAAATGATCCCAATCAGCAGAACGGACCGCAAAACGTAAACCCCGGCGCAGGCGCCCCCACCCCTGGTGCAGGCCTGCCGCCGCAGCCAGCCCCAATTGGCGGCTCAGACCCGAACGCACCCATGCCAGCTGCACCAAACCCCAGCCCTATCCCTGGCCAGCCCACGCAGCCAGTTGGCGGCGTACCGCCGAAACAGCCAAGCAAAATGGTGATGCTGGCATTTGTAGTGGTAGCTGTTGTGCTGCTGGCCGCAATTGTGTTTATGATCACCAAGAAATAGCAATCGGCTGATTCTTAATTGACGCCCACTAGCAAAGCGGGATACCATAAGCGTAATGCAACGGGTGGATGACGGTATTGCGGGCAACACGGTCACGCTCGACCCTAGAGGGGTTGTGGTGATTAGTTTGCATGGCAAACAATCTAAACAGTCGGTGCGCACTATAAGCGCCAAGACAACCGAGATCGTTGCCCAGCTGCACGCCGAGGGCAAACGTGCCCGGATATTAACCGACCTATCCCACGTTACCTTGGGTGATGTTAGCAGCTCTGCCAGTTTAGAGGCCCGCCGCTACCGCACCGCCAGCGGGGATGCGACCGCAATAGTTGGCCACCGGGGGCTTGCCAGTATGTCTGCGTATATGCAGCGGCTGGCTGGCGCTAAAAATGTGCGCTACTTTACCAGCGAGCGCGAGGCGCGCGACTGGCTGGACGGCCATACCGCCAAACCCAAGAAAACGAAATCTTCGGCCAGCCTGGTAGCTGGTTGCATCATCCTGGCAATTGCCATAATGACCCTCATTGGCTGGTACGCCGACAATCAATACCTTATGCGCTGGATCCCGCACCTGCGCCCCATGAACCCCATGGCGGCAGTTGGCTTGTTGATCGGCAGTGTTGGTTTTTGCAGTTACTGGTTTGGCAACTTGAAAGCGCTGAAAATAACCGGCATTATTGGCGCTGGCATAGGCATTGCAGCACTGCTGCCGCTGAACATTGATACCTGGCTGTTTGCTTCTAGCGTACGTATGTACGGTGCCCATGTACAATTGGCCGATTCTGCGGCGCTGTGCTTTATTGCCTGGGGCTTGTCGCCGTTTACCGTAGAAATTAAGAAGAGCTGGCTGCGCCGCGGGCTGCAGTATACTATTGCCGCCACTTTGCTTGGCCTAAGCCTCTTTAACATGGTGGCGCAGCTGTACGCCCACGACTTTATCTATGGCATCAGCCCGTCGTTTGTCATGGCCTTTAACCTGGCCGCGGCCTTTACTATTGCCGGCTGTGGCATGGTGCTCATTGTGCTGTACCGCAAAATGGGCCACGGCATACTGGGGCAGGTGACACGTGTAGGCTGGCTGCTGGTAGCCGCACTTATCTTAGTGCAAGGTGCGACTTACGGCGCCTGGGTACAGGCCGTTGACCGCAATAAAGCTGACTCCAGCAAGGCATTCAGCGATAAGGTTGATGACATACAGGCCTCGCTCCAGGTGCGCGTTGACGCCTACCTTGCTACATTGCAGGGTTTTAAGGGCCTGTTTGCCGCCAGCGACTATGTCGACCAGGGCGAGTTCCAATCCTACTACAACTCCCTGAACCTCGAAAAAAACTACCCAGGCCTGCGTACGCTCAGTTACATTTCCCGTATAAGCGACAAAGAGCTGCCCGGGTTTGTGCGCACCCATAAAACAGATACCAGCCTGCATAAAGAAGGCAACCCCGCATTTGCCATAACGGGCAAATCAAACTTACCCACGCACTACATAGTTACGTATGTGGCCAACACCAAGGCGCTGGGCGGATCCGACCTAGGCGCACAGCCCAGCCGGTTGCAAGCCTTCCAGCGCGCCGAAGCCATTGATGGCCCTGTCTCTTCCGGAACACTGCAATTTGCGGCCACAGCCACTGCGCCTGCCCAAACCGGCTTTTTCCTGACCGTGCCCGTGCACAATAAAAACGGTACAGCCATTACAGGCTTTGTAAACACGGTGTTTAACTACGACACTTTTTTTGCCAATGCGTTTAAGGGGAGCACTAAGCTTGATGGGCGGAGTTTGGGCATCATAGATACATCGGACAACTCGGTCATTTACCAGTCCAAAACCCAGCACTACCATGGCGACAATGGTCTTGCCCATGTGCTTGACATACAAGCCGCCGACCACCGTTGGAATGCCATATTCAGCGCGCCACTGTCGTATGGTATTGGTGGCTCGCAGGCTAATTTGCCGAAGTACATTCTGGTAGGCGGCCAGTTGTTCTCGGTGCTGCTGGTTGCCATTTTTGTGATTCTGCTGCGGTCACGCCGCCAAGGCTATGCGCTTGCCGAAAGCATTACGAAAGATTTGCAGTACGAGCGCAATACAGCTGTTGCTAACGACCAAAAGAACACGGCAATTCTGGCGAGCATTGGCGACGCGGTGTTTGCCATCGACAATAACAGGCGTATTCAGGTGTTCAACCCCGCCGCGCAGCACATCAGCGGCTTTACCGACGCCGAAGCCATTGGCCAGCGCTACGACGACATTTTAAGGTTTGAACTTGAGAAAACCGGCAATGAGAACCGCGGCTTCATCGCCCAGGCGCTCGCCGGCAAAATCACCAGCATGGCTAACCACACCGTGCTTATCCGTAAAGATGGCTCACGCGTACCGGTGGCCGACTCTGCTGCCCCTATCCGGGACGCCAAAGGCACTGTATTGGGCGCCATTGTGGTGTTCCGCGACGTATCCAAAGACTACGAGCTGGACCGCGCCAAGACCGAATTTGTGTCCTTGGCCAGCCACCAGCTGCGTACACCACTGAGCGCCATTAACTGGTACGGCGAACTGTTGCTGGACGGCGACGCCGGCAAGCTCAACAAAACCCAGCACGAATACATGGTAGAGATTTTTGAAGGCAACCACCGCATGATTGAATTAGTAGACTCGCTGCTGGACGTATCACGCCTGGAAGTTGGCAAACTGCCCAGCAAGCCGCAGGACACCAGCATGGGCGAACTTGTAGACAGCCTGGAAAAAGAGCTGCTGACCAACATCAAAAGCAAGAAACTCGACTTTACAAAATCTGTTGCCAAGCTGCCGCCGGTACTTGCTGACCCGAAGCAGCTGCGCATGATCGTGCAGAACCTTATGAGCAACGCGGTGAAGTACACGCCGCCCAAAGGCACTGTGCAGGTAACGCTGCGCAAGGCTACAGAAAGCGACATAAAAGCCGCTAACCTCGAGGGCGGTGACGCACACCTGTTCTTCAGCGTAAAAGACAGCGGCTATGGCATCCCACAAGCGCAGCGCCCTAAGATCTTTGGCAAACTGTTCCGCGCTGACAACGTCCGGGCGCTGGATGTGGAAGGCACTGGGCTGGGCTTGTACATCGTAAAAGAGGTAGTAGAGAAAATGGGCGGCCGCGTGTGGTTTGATTCTATAGAGAGCGTTGGCAGTACATTCTACGTAGTGCTGCCCATGAAAACCCGGGGCGGCCGGTGATAGCCTGTGGTACAATAACCGCCGAGGGTATATGAACATACTTATAGTTGAAGACGAAAAAGCCCTGTCACATGCGCTTGAGCTTAAACTGGTACACGAAGGCTTTAGCGTAGTTGCTGTAGCTAATGGCCAGGAATGCCTGGACGCTGTGCAAAACCAGCAGTTTGATGTTATTTTGCTGGACCTTATTATGCCCGTTATGGACGGCTTCCAGGTGCTGGAGCGCCTGCGCCAGCTGCCGCAAATGCCCGCAGTATTCGTACTTTCCAACCTCAGCCAGCACGAGGACGAAACCCGTGTCATGGCCTTAGGCGCCCGTAAATTCTTTATAAAATCGAATACACCACTCCTTGAAATTGTTGAAGAGGTTAAAAAAGTTTAGGGCTTATGACGGTGGGCGTCAGCTGGCATAGGCAAGGGGTGAGGCATGTTTAGCCGGATGTCTTTGCAGTTTAAGGTCATTTTAGCGTTCCTGGTTATTATTGTAGTGCTGGCCGCTAGCAGCTTTTACCAGATCCGCTCAGTGCAGCACTTCAGCGGTGTGCTTTCCAAATTGGTAGACAACGACGTTGCCCGCCAGGATGTTTTGGATGACATCAAACTGCAAAGTGTCCAGCTGCGTAACCAATTACTGCAATACCAGGTTGATTTGAACCAGGGCAGCAAAGTGAGCATGGCTGCAGAAAAAGACAAATTTACCCAGCGCGCAGACTCATTACGCAGCAGCGAAAGTTACTACCGCAAGCTGTCCAACGCGGACACTGGCAAAGACCACCGCCAAGACGTGGCATCTATCACCAACGCAACTGAAGACGTTATTTTGAAGTCGTTAGCCGTGTTAGAAGCTGCCGCTGGAGCACCGAAAAACCAAGTGCCCAAACAGGCGCAAGACGGCCTAGCTGCGTCGCAAACGCGGCTTGACGCAGCTATTGCGCGCGTCAGCATCAACGAACAGCGGGCCATTATTACTGCCGACAACGACGCCGACCAGACAGTGCTGCGCCTGCAATCAATCATTGTTGGCTTTGCTATTTTTAGCACGCTGCTGGCGCTGGGTTTGGGCCTGATTGTTTCCGGATGGATTTCACGCTCGCTCCAGCGCATTAAAAAAGGCACAGAGTATATTGCTAATGGCGACTTCTCGCGCCCGATCCCGGTAAAATCAAATGATGAACTCGGCCAGCTGGCAAATACATTTAACAGCATGGCTGAACGCCTGAAGGAAGCCTACCGCCGCCAGGCCATTGCGCAGCAGCGTGACGAAGCAATGCTTACCAGCATGGGCGAAGGCCTCATTGCTATTGATGGCGATGGCAACATCGCATTCATTAACCGCGTTGCCGCTTCGCTGCTCAGCCTGCCAAATGAGGCCGCGGCCGTAGGCAAGCCCGTGCAGCAGGTGTACGACTTGTATAAAAGCGAAGGCAAGGCCGACAAACCGCTGCCTGTTGAACAACGCCCCAGCTACATTGCCATGCACACCGGCGCTGCCCTGAACGACCTTTACTTACTGGTGAAAGCAGACGGCACCAAGCACATCCTGAATATTACCGCTAACCCGGTAAAACTGAACGAGCAAGTCATTGGCGCAATTACCGTGCTACGCGACGTCACTAAAGAAAAAGAAGTGGACCGTATGAAAACCGAGTTCATTTCCCTGGCCAGCCACCAGCTGCGCACACCGCTTTCCGCCATTAAGTGGTTTAGTGAGATGCTTGTTTCCGGCGATGTTGGCGAACTGCAGGCCGACCAACTCGATTTCGCCCGCAACATCTCGGCCTCTACCGAGCGCATGATCGACCTGGTGAACGCGCTGCTGAACATCTCACGCATAGAATCCGGCCGCATCATGGTTGACCCCAAGCCCACCGACCTGAAGGAACTGGTAAACGGCATAACCAGCGACCTGAAAGCCAAAACAGAGGAAAAACAGCAGAACCTGGTCATCAGCGTGCACGATGACTTGCCTAAAATCAACCTGGACCCGCGCCTCACCAGCCAGGTGTACATGAACCTGCTCACCAACGCCATAAAATACACGCCAAAGGGCGGCGAAATATCGGTGTTCATTTCACGCAAAGGGGACGACATCATCTCCCAGGTTACCGACAATGGCTACGGCATCCCTGTGGCCCAGCAAGACCGCGTCTTCCAGAAGTTCTTCCGTGCCGCCAACGCTGTTAAAGTGGAGACCGACGGCACCGGCCTGGGTCTGTACCTCATAAAAGCTATTGTCGAATCGTCTGGCGGTAAGATATGGTTCAAGAGTGAAGAAGGTAAGGGCACGACGTTCTGGTTCAGTATGCCGGTAAGCGGCATGAAGCAAAAAGAAGGCGAAGTAACACTGGATATGTAGCCATTGGCCACGAAATGAAAGGATAATAATATGTCAAAAGAGTCCCCCACAATTATGGTCGTAGAAGATGAAACATTGCTTTTACAGGCTATCACTAAAAAACTGAAATTGTCTGGCATGGATGTACTGTCGTGCGCCAGCGGCCAGCAAGCCGTGGATTATCTGAATAGTATGGACGTTTTGCCTGATGCTGTGTGGCTCGACTACTATCTGAAGGACATGAACGGCCTGGCATTTATGCAGGAGCTGAAGGCCAAGCCGGAGTGGGCGACAATCCCTGTTATTGTGGTGAGTAACTCTGCCAGCCCCGACAAAGTAAGCAACATGCTTGCCCTAGGCGCTAAGAAATATATTTTGAAGGCTGAGTACCGCCTGGACGAAATTATTGGCATGATTAAGGATTTTATTAGTGATAATGCCCCTACCCCTGCCGTAGGAACGGCAGCCCCAGTTGCAGCGCCTGCACCAGGCATGGCTGATGCCAGTGCCGCTACCCCGCAGCCACCGTCTTCCACTGAGGCGCCAGCTACGCCAGCCATTGCTGCAACCGATCCGGCAGCCATCCAGGTAGCGGCTGCAGCTGCCCTGGCTGCTCCATCTGATGAACCTGCTGCGCCAGCCGCGGCTTCACCGGTAGTTGTTGACTCTCCCGCGGCTACAGCCGTGCCGGCTGAAACGCCAGCAACATCTTTGCAAGTGGCAACACCAGAGGTAACACCTGCGGCCCCAGCTATGCCAGGCGCCACCACAACAGCAGACGACAGCGATGCTGCTGCCGGCGAGGGCGCATCGCCCAAGCCAGCTGCATAGCATACCGCTTACGTCATGCTACAATAAAACTAAGTATTTCTGGGGGTACTACATGGCAACCAAACGCGTATTAATTGTCGAGGATGAGCGGCCGCTGTCGCACGCCCTACAGCTAAAACTGACTCACGAGGGTTTTGATGTAAAAGTAGCTAACGACGGCAAAGAAGGCATGGACCTGCTGACATCGGAGGAGTTCGACGTTGTCCTCCTGGATATGATGATGCCAGTCATGGACGGCTTCCAGGTGCTCCGCGAGCTACAGGGCAAGCCTAACCGGCCAACCGTATTCGTACTTTCCAACCTCAGCCAGCGTGAAGACGAATCCCGGGTACTCGAAGCCGGCGCAGCCAAGTATTTCATAAAGGCCGACACCCCGCTCTCCGTAATAGTTGAAGAAGTAACAAAGGCATAACGCAGCAGGTAAAACAGGTGGGGCATGTATCCAAGTATTGATGAACTAAAGGCATTCTTGCTCAAAGAAAGCTATATCTCGGCCGAGGACAGTGCGGCCGCTGAAGCTGCTGCGCAAGATAGTGCCGGGTACATCGACTACCTCATCCGCGAGCAGGTGCTCAGCAAAAACCTGCTTGGCCAGGCGTTGGCTGAAGGCTATAAGCTGCCGTTTGCCGACCTTACCATCAATCCGCCCTCGAAGGAGGAAGCGGCACTCATCCCCGAAAACACTGCCCGCGATATACGCGCCGTGGTTGTTGGTGAAGATGAAGCCAGCAAGGCAATTATTGTTGCCACCGACAACCCCGCCAAAACCACGCCGCAGCTGCTGGCTCCGCTGTTTGCCGGCAAAACTGTGCAGGTGCGCTACACGCTGCCCGAATATATCGACCAGATATTTGAGCTGTACGCCCAGCCGCTGGCTACCCGTTTCGCCAACATCTTAAAGGACAGTAACCGTGTTGCCCCTGAAATTGTCGACGAAATTATTAAAGACGCGCTAAGTTACCGCGCCAGCGACATCCACTTTGAGCCGCGCGGCGACCACGTTATTGTGCGCTTCCGTGTAGACGGCGCCTTGCGCGAAGCCGGCCAGCTCCCCAAAGAGAACTACGAAAACATCCTGAACCGTATCAAGGTGGAAAGCGCTATGCGCATAGACGAACACCTTGCCGCCCAGGACGGCGCTATGCAGCGCAAAATGGGTGATTTAAGTGTGGACTTACGCGTGTCGCTGATCCCTACGGTAGAGGGCGAAAAAGTGGTAATGCGCGTGCTTGGTTCCTACGTTGCCGGCTTTACGTTTAGCGACGTGGGCTTAAACGATGCGCACCGCGAAATTGTGGAGCGCTGCATTGCCAAACCATTCGGCATGATTTTAACCACTGGCCCGACCGGCTCCGGCAAAACCACCACCCTATACTCGCTGCTGAAAATGCTCAACAAGCCTGACGTAAACATCACCACTATTGAAGACCCCGTAGAGTATAAAATGCCCGGCACCAACCAAATCCAGGTGCGTGAAGCCGGCAGCATGACATTTGCCAAAGGCCTGCGTTCAATTGTGCGCCAGGACCCTGACATTATTCTGGTGGGCGAAATCCGCGACCAAGAAACCGCTGAAATCTCGGTGAATGCTGCCCTCACCGGCCACTTGCTGCTTAGTACATTCCACGCGAACGACGCCTCTACCGCTATGCCGCGCCTGGTAGACATGGGCATTGAGCCATTCCTGCTGGCGTCCACCCTGGAAGTTATTATTGCGCAGCGGTTGGTGCGCCGCATCTGCAGCCACTGCCGTTACAGCGTGCCGGTGCGCGACGCCGTGGCCAATGTGCACATGCCCGGCCTCAACCTGGGCCAGTACTTTACCGCAACCGACACCGTGTATGCCGGCAAGGGCTGCAACGTATGCGCCGGCAGCGGCTTCCTGGGCCGTTCCGCTATTTTTGAGATTATTGAGGTGACACCTGAAATGCAGGAACTGATGCTGCGCTCACCGTCCACGCTCCAAATTGAGCAGCTGGCCCGCGCCCAGGGCAGCCTCCCCATGTTTGCCGACGGTATCGAAAAGGTTAAGAACGGCGTAACCACTATTGCGGAGGTGCTGCGCGTAGTGCCGCCGCCAGTTGCGCGGACGGAGCGTAGCCGTGCTGTCTAGCAACCCAGCCAGCCCAGGCGGCACACCTAATCCGGTTCGCGCCAGGAAAGAGAAAAAGCGTTCGGCGTTCGGCGCGTTACAGCGGGTGCATTTTGCCTACAAAGAGCGGGAATATTTTAGCGAGAACCTGGCCCTGCTGCTGAAGTCGGCGGTGCCGGTGGGGCAGGCACTGCACTCGCTGCAGGATTCCTCTACAAGCAAACCCCTGAAAAAAGCGCTGTCTACCATGGAGGCCGACATTGAGGCCGGCATGAACCTGGCAGATGCCCTGGAACGCTCTGGCCTGGTAAGCACACAAACACTGGCGCTGGTGCGTTTAGGCGAAAACTCCGGCCACCTAATAGAGAACTTGCAGCTGGCCGCACAGCAAGAAGAGAAGCGCCATGTGTTTGCCTCGAAAGTACGGTCAGCGCTCATTTACCCGACATTTGTGCTGTCGCTGACCGTGCTTGTGGCGCTAGGTGTTGCCTGGTTCCTGTTGCCGCGCCTGGCGCAAACGTTCTCGCAGCTGGATGTAAAACTACCGGCAATTTCCAGAGTGCTTATTGGCGGCGGCACATTTCTGAAAGAGCATGGCGCAGTGGCGGTGCCGCTGGCGTTTCTGGTGGTTGCTGTTGTGGCGTACATTTTATTTGCTGCGCCCAAAACCAAGCATATTGGCCGGCGGATGCTGTTTATGCTGCCCGGCATTGGCCGGCTGATGCGCGAAGTGGAAATTGCCCAGTTTGGTTATTTGCTGGGCACGCTGTTGAACGCTGGCTTGCCGGTAACGCAGGCAGTGAAGCTGCTGGCGGGCGCGTCCAGCTCACCTGACCACCAGAAGTTCTACAACTACCTGGCCGACTCGCTGGACGACGGCTTCAGCTTCAAAGACAGCTTGGATAAATACAAGAACAGCGGCAAACTTATACCAAAACCGGTGCAGCAAATGGTTATTGCCGGCGAACGCTCCGGTTCGCTGCCTGAAGTGCTGCTTACTGTGGGCCGCACGTACGAGCAAAAGGCCGACACCACCACCGACAACCTGGAAGCGATCATCGAACCTATCTTGCTGGTAATTGTGTGGCTGGGGGTAATGATTGTGGCCGTGGCAGTGGTCATCCCCATTTACAGCCTGGTGGGAGGGCTTAATAAATGAGGCCAGCCGCGCCGCGCCAGGCCGGCTTCACCCTTATGGAATTGCTGCTCTCCATCGCAATTATTGGTATTCTGGCGGGCATTTCCGCGCCGTTTTACCAGTCGTTTGTGCAGCGTAACGATTTAGACATTGCCACGCAGCAGCTTGTCAGCTCACTCAGACGCGCCCAATCGTATGCCCGCGTGGGGGACGGCGACAGCGCCTGGAGTGTGGAGATAACTGGCGGCAACGTCATCCTGTTTAAAGGCGTAACTTATGGCACGCGCGACGCCAACTATGACGAAACCAATGCTTTGCCCGGTTCGATAACACCGAGCGGCTTAAGTGAAATCCAGTTTGCTAAGTTTACCTCTACGCCAAATACCACGGGCGCTATTACGCTCACAAGTTCAACAAGTGATGTAAGGACGGTTACGGTCAATGCTCAGGGTATGGTCCAGCAGTAAGTTACCCAAGCGGCGCTCTGTGAAACAGGCTGGCTTTGCCCTTGTTGAAGTGCTGCTGGCCGCAACTATTTTGGGCTTTATGGCAACCGCAATTGCTGGTGCGCTGGTGTATGGCCGGGAATCAACGGCCGATGCCGGCAATACACTGCGCGCCAATTACATAGCCGAGGAGGGGATTGAAGCCACCCGCAACATTGGCGCTGCCGCCTATGCGAACTTAGCCGACGGCACGTTCGGGCTCAGCAACTCTGGCGGCACATGGGTATTCTCGGGCACCAGCGACACTACCGACATCTTCACCCGCACCATAACCATTGCCACGGCCAGCACTAACCGCAAAACTATTACCAGCACCGTTACCTGGACGCTGGCCGGCGGCGGCTCAGTATCCCACACCGCGCGCATTACCAACTGGGCGGCAGCTACAAAAGTATGGACGAACGCTGTCGTAGCCGGCGGCAGCAACAACACTGGCACTAGCGACGGCTTAAAGGTGAAGGTGGTAGGCAATTATGCCTATATGGTAGAAAACATTTCTGGCGCTGCAAACTTTTTCATCTTGGATATTTCCACGGCCAGCGCGCCGGTAGTGAAAGGGTCGCTCACCCTGGCCGGAACACCTACTAACATTGCCATACAAGGTAACTATGCCTACATAACTAACCAGCAGGATACCGGCGAACTGCAAGTCGTAGATATTACTTCCCCGACGGCACCGGTGTATAAAACGCTATTCGACTTAGTTGGCACCGGCAATGGCACCGCAGTAGCAGTTAGCGGCAGCTATGCGTATGTTACCCGCATTTCAGACGCCACAACCAACGCCAACGAATTTACGGTAGTTAACATTTCTAACCCACTGGTGCCAACGCTGGCCGGCGGCTACAACAACAACATCAACATGAACGCTATTTATTTGAACGGCAGCTACGCGTACGTGGCCACCAGCAGTACAACTACCGAATTATTAGTGGTTGCAATTTATGTACCCGCTACGCCAACACTTGCGGGCAGTTTTAATGCTGCCACCGCAGTGGCTGCAACCGCGGTGAGCGGCTATGGCACCACGGTGTTTTTAGGCATGACTACCACATTTGCCTCTGTGAGCATTGCATCCCCAGCCGGGCCAACAGCTATCTCCACATTTACTGCTGCTGGCACCATTAACGATATCGACGTAGATATAACTCAGAAATTCGCCTACCTGGCCACCACCAGTACTACTGGCGAAGTACAGGTAGTGAATGTGGGTACGCCAGCGTCCATGACCCTGGCTAAAACTGTTGACGTTAGCGGCACCACTAGCACAGCCAACGGCATTGCCTATGCGCCAACTTTGGACATAGCCGTTGCGGCTACAGCGTCCGACACACAAGAATTAGTATCGGTAACAAGGAACTAACATGAGCCAGTACCATAACCAACGCGGCGAAACACTCATAGAACTCCTACTGTACGTTACTATTTTGAGCGCTATTATGCTGGCCACGGTGACATTTTTCGGCACAGTAACCGTGGCGCGCGTAAAGAACGAAAGTATTGCTGAAGTAAACGACCAAGGGGCGCAGGCCATGGACCTCATGCTGCAAACGATCCGCAACGCGTCGTCTATTACCACGCCCGTGGCAGCTGGCAGCGGCGCCTCGCTTACTCTGGTGGTGCCTACCAGCTCTCTCAGCCCGACCATACTGAACCTGAACGGTACCGTGCTGCAAATAAAACGCGGCGCTGCAACAGCCGTGCCAATTACCAGTGACGATGTGCAAATTACTAGCATCACATTTAAAAACTTGACGCGCGCCAGCACACCCGGCATTGTGCAAGTAAGCTTTGTTATGAAACGGACCAATCCAGCCAGCCGCAATGAATATGACTACCAGAAGACCTTTACCGGCTCTGCGGAGGTGGCATGGTAGCCCCCGCAGCCCGGCAGCAGGGCGGCTATATTGCCCTGATGGCTGTGCTTATTTTGGGCGCAGTGGCCACGGCAATCGGCATCACACTGCTGCTGACAGGCACTGACGCCCAACGCCTGACGCTCGGCGAACAGCAATCGCGCCAGGCGCGCGCTCTGGCCGTGGCCTGCGGGCAGGAGGCGCTGCAGCAAATCCACGACAACCTGGCATTTACGGCCACCAACACCAGCATGAACTTAGGCCAGGGCAGCTGTAAGTATTCAGTGGGTACGTCGAGTGGTATTGGCAGTGTGCGGCTGGTTTCGGCGTCGGGCACAGTAGGCGATATTACGCGCAAAGTGCAGGCTGGCGTTACGGTAAATGCCTCAACAATTACCGTCAGCAGCTGGCAGGATATGCCCGACCGCTACGCAACAGTCAATTATGTGCAGGGAAATATAATGTCGAACGACGTCGCGGGCACAACCGCCCCAGTAGCCTTTCCGGTGAATGTTACCGCCGGCAACTTTATTGTGGTGGCTATTTCGTGGGACACCACCCCCACACAATCCTTTAGCTGTGCCGACACCCGCGGCAGCACCTATACCAACATTGGCACTGTTTGGAACGACGCCACAAACACCCAGGGCATGAGCATATGTTATGCGCCAAACATCACGGGCGGCGCCAATACCGTAACAGTTACATTCGGCGCGAGCGTTAACTTCCGCCGTGTGGTGGTCAGCGAATATAGCGGCGTGGCCACTTCCAACCCAGTTGACGTATATGGCGGCATAGGCGCTGCCACTACAACCGCCACTACCGATGGCACTGCCCCCAGTAACATTACAACCACGCAAGATGGCGACCTGATATTTGGAGCGTCCAACCTGACAGCGGCACTCCGCGGTTATTCAGCAGGCACAAACTTCACCCAGCGCATGTACACTAACACCAAAGACGTAGCCGTCGAAGACCGCCAGCAGCCGCAAGCCGGCTCGGTCACCGCCCCCTGGACAATGATCACAGCCAGCGACAAAATTAACCTCGCTGTAGTGGCTTTTAAGGCGGCGACAGTGGCGCAATAATTGCGTATGACAAATAGGCTTATGTGATACAATTGCAACATGAAGCGTAAGCGCTATCTTGGTACGAACTGTATCGCTGCATAACAACAAGGTAAGAAAGGGTGGGAAATGCTGCACATCAAAAAACTAAAGCAACAAGCACAAAGGGGTTTTACACTTCTTGAAGTGCTGTTAGTGGTCGCAATTATTGCAATTCTAGCGGGTATTGTCATTATTGCCATCAACCCCAGTAAAAACCTGGCTGACACGCGCAATGCGCAGCGCCAGCAGGATGTGTCGACAATCCTTGACGCTGTGTACCAGTACGCACTGGACAACAACGGCGTGCTGCCAGCTTCAATCACGACAAGCCCAACCGAAATGTGTAAGACAGGCGCAGGCTCATGCACTAGCCTTATCGACCTTACGGTGATAACTACCAGCGGCAAGTACATTGCCTCGCTGCCAATTGACCCGCAGTGCCCGACAAACTGCAACACCAACGGGAACGGCTACAAAATTTCGAAAGACGCTACCACTGGCCGCGTAACCATCACCAACACCGGCATCAACGTTGAACAAAGTAAGACCATCAGCGTTACCCGTTAAGGGCGCATAACAAAGGTAAGGAAGGAACTACATGTCAGGTTTAACCGAAATAAAACGAAATATGCAAAAAGGCTTTACGTTGCTTGAAGTATTGCTGGTAGTCGCAATCATCGCCATTTTGGCCGGTATTGTTATCATCGCCATTAACCCAAGCAAGAACTTGCAGGACACACGCAACGCGCAGCGCCAGCAAGACGTTGGCACTATTCTGGATGCTGTATACCAGTACGCCCTCGACAACAACGGCTCAGTGCCAGCCGGCATTGGCGCCTCTGCTGCTGAAATGTGTAAGACCGGTACTGCTGGTGCAACCTGTACGTCGGCCAGCTTGACTGACCTCAGTACGCTGACTACTACCGGCAAGTACATTGCCTCGCTGCCAATTGACCCATCCTGCCCAACCGGCTGTAATGCCAACGGCGTGGGTTACACCATCCTGAAGAACGCTACCACTGGACGTCTAACTGTCGCCGCCCCAGGAGCTGAAGGTGGTAAGACAATTTCGGTTACACGCTAGGTTTGGTGACAGATATGGCAACAACCAAGAAAAAATCCCCAGCCAAAGCCCGGACCGCGCCAAAGCGCTCCAGCGCCTCGCGCGCCGGCAAAAGCGTGGCCATGCGTGCCTCAGCTTCAGAGCTCCAGGCTGCCAAAACAATTCAGCTGCTTGTGGTTTGTTTTACAGTGCTCAGCGTTGTGTTCGCCATTATGGCGTTCTGGCGCTACTCACTCGGCTAGAGAACCTTTGCAAAAACAATTCCAGCGCACTAACCGGTGCGCTGGTTTTTGTATATGCCAGGGCCGCGGCGCAGAAGTGAAAACTACGCTATAATCGTAAGCATAAGGGGAATCTCCATGTTTACAAAAAAGACCATTTACGACATCGACCTGCAAGACAAGCGGGTGCTTATGCGCGCCGACTATAACGTGCCAGTGGAAAAAGGCGTTATCACTGGTGATTTTCGCATAACCCAATCTGTGCCCACTATCCAGGCGCTGCTGGAGAAAAACGTAAAGCTGGTAATTTGCTCACACCTGGGCCGCCCGGAGGGCAAGCCTGCTAGTGAATTCAGCCTGAAGCCCGTAGCCAAACGCCTGAGCGAGCTGCTTGGCCAAGAGGTGCAGTTTATTAATGACTGCGTTGGCCCGGAAGTGGAAAAAGCCGTTGCCGCACTGCAGCCCCGCCAAATCCTGTTGCTTGAAAACCTGCGGTTCCACCCTGAAGAAGAGAAAAATGACGACGCCTTTGCCATTGAACTCGCCAAAAGCGGCGAAGTGTTTGTGCAGGACGGGTTCGGCGTTGTGCACCGCGCGCATGCCAGCACTGAGGCTATCACCCGCCATCTGCCAGCTGTTTCCGGCCTGCTGCTGCAAAAAGAAGTCGACACCATTACCACTGTTATGAGCGACCCGCGCCGGCCATTGGCGGCAATTGTGGGCGGCGCTAAAATTGCCGACAAAATAGAGGTGCTGAACAAGTTTATTGAGATGGCTGACTTCATAGCCATTGGCGGCGCTATGGCCAACACCTTTCTGGTGGCAAAAGGCCTGAAGGTAGGCAAGAGCAAGTACGACGCCGGCGAACTGGACATGGCCCGCGAAGTTATGGCCAAGGCCGAGGAAAAATCCAAGCACGCCCGCTTCGTGTTCTACCTGCCGCAAGACGGCGTGGTAGCCACTAGCCCAGACAAAACCGTCCAAACCCGGCTGGTAGACTGGGGCGCGGCCCTTATCTCTGAAGTACAAAGTTACCCCAAGCCTCCGGCGCCTGAAGCCAGCAAAGTGGCCGACGACGAAATGATTTTAGATGTCGGCCCGTTTAGCTCCGCCTTTATTGCCGGCGGCGTACAGCTGGCCGCAACGGTAGTGTGGAACGGTACCCTGGGTGTCACTGAAACACCGGCGGTCACCGGCCCGGTTGGCCCGTTTGCGCACAGCACCGAAGTGCTAATTGAGGCGCTCACCGGGGAGTTCGGCGCCAAGCCATTCACCCTTGTTGGCGGCGGCGACACTACCAGCTACATAGAACAGCGCCGCTTAACCGGCGAATTCGACCACGTGTCCACTGGCGGCGGCGCCAGCCTGGAGCTCATGGCCGGCCGGGTACTGCCCGGAGTTGATGCACTCCAAAATAAAGACAACTAACGCTTTTTCTTCTTTGAGCTGGGCGGGCGCTTCTGCGGCGGCAGGTCGGCTTTGGCATGCGGCGGCAATAATGCCTCTGCCAGGTCAGCCCAAACGTGCCGCAGGAATGTAGGTTGGCCGCTGGTTTCCTGTGTAAGCGCCTGATGTGCCGGGCAGCCTGCGCCAGGGGTGCGGAGGCTGTGCAGGAAATCGCGTGCCTCGGTTGTGAAGTCAACGGCGCCATAGTTGTAAGTGAGATATCTGTGGTTCGTGTATGGCATGCCAAGATGCGTGCGCATAACATCCAGCTTTTCGTCTGGCACGCGCGCCACCAGCTGCAGGCCCACGCTGCGGCCAACAATAGCTGCGGCCGGTTCTGCCTGTAGCGCCTCAGGCGCACTCCGCTTCAGAAAGCGCAGTGCGCCGCCGGCAACAATCGCTTCGTCCATAATCGCTACGTCGCCCAGGCTGGTAAGTCCGCTTTCGACTGTTTCCTCAGGGTTGAGTATTTTAGCCAGTACCTTCCTTGGGTCATTTGTAACCAGCGGCGCGAGCGTGTCACTTTGCATGTAATGTGATTTGAGCGTACCGGAACGCAAGGCACGCGTTATAGCAAGTTTAGAGCATCCTCGTATAACATCGCTGCGCCGCTCCACACTGGCAGGCAGCAGGGGTGCCACCTCTGGCTGCTGCACAGTTTGGATAGCCGCGCGTATACCAAAATAGGCCACCGGCATGAGGCCAACAAGCGCCCGCTTTTGCGGTTCTGCGAATTGTACGGCTGCTTCGGCGGTTTGCGCGCCAAGCTGTACATACAGCGGGTCGGCGCCGCCCAGGAACTCCTGGCGGTTTGCGGCAAGCTGCGCTTCAATCATCGCATCTGGAAAATGGATGTCTCCAAGTAACATTGGCGTACGATACCATCTACCGGTGTTAGCTGCAACTCTTTTGTATTTTGCACAATGCTTATGCTAAGCTTAAATTAAAGAGAGCTATGGGACGCAAGATTTTATTAGTTGGAAACTGGAAAATGCACATGAACGTGTCGCAGGCTAGTTTGTTTGTGCACCGCTTGCAGGAACGTACACGCATTCACCGCGACCTCGAAATTGTGCTGGCGCCACCTATGCTTGCCTTACAGCCCATGAGCATGCAAATAGACCGCCGCAAGTTCCGCCTGGCCGCCCAGAACGCCTACAGTAAAGATGAAGGCGCGTTTACCGGCGAAGTTAGCTTTACCATGCTGCACGACCTCGTGCACTATTCCCTTGTTGGCCACAGCGAACGCCGCATGTATTTCCATGAAGATTTGCCAATGGTACGCGACAAAGTCGCCGCCGCTATCCGCAACGAAATCAGCCCCATTCTGTGTGTGGGCGAAACCCAGCACGAACGTAAAGAGGGCCTTACCAAGCGTGTACTGCACGACCAAGTAACCACTGCACTGCAAAACCTTACCGCCCGGGAAGTATCTGACGTTGTAATTGCATATGAGCCAGTTTGGGCCATAGGCACAGGCGACCCGGCAAAACCTGCGGACATTCAGGAAGCAGTAGGTTACATCCGGCAGCAGGTATCCAGCTTATACGGAGAAAAAGTTTCTAAGCACATGCGCGTGATATACGGCGCCAGTGTCGAGCCTGAGTTTGTAGGTGGTATTCTTGGTTTGGAAGGCGTAGATGGTCTGCTCGTTGGCGGCGCCAGTATCAATCCATACAAGTTTGCAGCTATTATAGAAGCAGCCTACCGCTTACAACTGAGCTACTACAACAATGAAGACTGACCCGCCCACCTCTGAACCTACCTCATCCAGCCTTGTCGGCGGCCCGCAATCGCCCCGTCCCCGAGGCAAGGTGTTTGACGTTATGCGGCCCGGCAAAGCGCCAGCTTCGCCTACGTCCCGCCCGTATATTGCTGGCCATAAATCGTCTGCCCAAGCGACACAGGTCCGCGTCAGCGGTATTGGCGCAAGCTCCGGCGACGGTTTGCTGGATGCGCATAAGAAGGTAGAAATAAAACCTGCCCAGGATGGCGACATGTCGCCTAGTGGCCCGGCTGCTGAAACATCCGGCCAGCCTGCCGACGCCGCGGCTCCTTTCACCGCATTTACCGTTTCTAAAGGCCCTACAGTCCCGCAAACGCCGGCAGACACGCCTGCGCCGGCCATTGCAGCTGAGGCACCTTCTGAGCCTCCAGCTAAAGCCAAAAAAGGCAAAGCCGCCTTTGAAGAAGGACCGGAAAAGCCAATAGATCCCGCTGCTTTGGACGACGCTGCGCTCGACCCCGAACCGCCCGAGCCCGCTGCATCTGCGCCTGAGAATGAAGTTCCACCCCTGCCTATAGAAGAGGTACAGGACCCAATCCACGAAGCCGCAGCCCCCAGCCTGGAAGGCCAGGTGGTTGTTTCACACCATACAACCGCGCCTGCTGGCACCGGTAAACTCGTTGGCTTAATTATTTTAATGGTACTGTTCGCCTACATCGTCCTGGACATTTTGTTGGACGCCGGAGTGCTCAACAGCTCAATTATTCCGCATACAAATCTCTTTTAGCGCCAGTTGTTCAAGCTAGTGTTGAACAATTTGCCCGATTTAATCTTTTATTAATTGACATGTTCCAGAATAGTGTCGTATCATCCGCTCATCGATATATATTTTTCTGAAAGGATAGTGGATGGCGATAATAGAGTGGCCCGATGACATCAGCGCTGACAACAGCGTGCAGTGCTTTATTTGTAAACAAAACATCATTTTTACTGATGTAACAACCGGGCTGCTTACTGTCCGCGGCGAACAGACTTTTATTTGTGATGCGCATTTAGGTGTGGCGGAAAGTTTGCGCTATGTGCGTGCAGGCATCGACTTTTTACTAGAACAAAAAAAGACCGCCTACTAGGCGGCGCAAGAGGGAAAAAATATGACACGAGTGTTTGTCGAACGCCGGCAGCTCATTAAGGATTTAACACTAACATGGGACCTCTCGCACCATTTGTATACGCGTTATACCTATGGTGTCACCGTTATTGTCAGCGACCGGCCGCACGTGCTTTTAGCCGCGCTGCGCCGCCAATGGCTTAAGGTGATCATGAAAGTACGCAACGAGTATTCGCGTACGCTTAGCACAGCCCGGAAGCTCGAAATAGAGGATGTGGTTGCCGCTATGGAAAAACTGCCCTTTATCGCAGACCTTCCGCCAAGCAGCCAGGCGCTGCCTGCGGTATACATAATTTCCGAAAACCAAATAGGTGAGCTTAGCGGGCAATTCCGCACCATATACGCCACATCCGCCGCCCAAAAAACAGACCTCCCCAGCCCCATAATCCGTGAAGCATTAAAACCGCACCTAGTGCACCACGGCGTACTGGTGGAGTATTTTCAGGGGGAGGTTAAACGCTAGCCTATTGGCCAGTTTTAATCCGGGACATCATCATAAGATAGTTGTTGTCCTTGGATTTAGCGGCCTGTACAAGTTCAAAGCCATTATTGCTGAACTGGTCTATAGTCTCTAAAGCACTTTGGTGGAGGGCTCGCCACAAGAGTATCGACTCGCCCTTATTAATCTCGACGAACCGATGCTTGCCTTCAAGTTCGAATTCAATAGTAATGGCAACCTTAAGTTTGATGCGAGCTTCGCGGGCCATCTTTTGCTCATTGAAGTACTGCTCAATGTCATAGTAATCACGGTCGATGTTTAATAGGTCAACTACAAGGGTTGTTGCCAGGTTACCGGGGGCAGTCACGTCAAAGTGCAGCCGAGACTTTTCAGTGTCTAGCTTCTTCGAGAAGAGGAAGAGGTCGTCTTTGCCCATGCTATCGTGAATAGCGGCCAACGCGTGGTTAGGTTCGCGTAGGTTGTTAATAGTGCCGCCTAAGAAGAAGATTAGATTAGCGACGGGTGTGTCGTCATCATTGAAAGTATCGGCTACGAGTAGGTCACCAAAGCGGTCTTGATTGAAGTCACGTACGTGGCCTTCGAATTCAACCTTACCGTCGAACCACTTCTGAATATTACGCTCAGCAATCGTCAACATTTCTGTGCTGATGTCTAAACCAATATAACGGTTAAGTTTGCCGGTGTTCACAAAATGGGTAAGAACGCTTCTAACAGGTAGCGCGTTGCCTACGCCAATATCGATGATATTTACAGCAGAGTAATCCTCAAGCAGCAAGTCGAGGTAGGGGAGGTTAAGGTCGAGCAGTTGAACGGTACTGTTCAGAGGGTTAGGGTGATTATCCTTAACCAGGTTGCGTGTATATTGGTCCCAATGGTCAGCCCCACTATTGAAATAGCAATATTGTAGAGGGATCTCACGGTAGATGTCGATATTCGAAATTATGTCGACGATCTGTTTCTGGGTATAAAGGCTATAAAATTTTTCAACTGGCCTTACTAATTTAGCGCCACGCGAATTTTTGTATTTCTTGCCCTTTTGTACAAGAGATTCAACAAATGCTGTATTTTTTGAGGAGTTGGCGATATACTGCCTACCGTTTTCGGTATACAGTTCAAGCTCGAGTTTTCCTTGCTTAGTGGCGTCAATCCAGTTCCTCACCGATTTCTCGGAGACGTTGTAAAGCTTGGCTAGTTCGGTGTTCTTAAAATATTTCATGGCTCTGGGTTCCATCTATTAGTATAGATTATTTATTGACATGTTCCGAATGCGAACCGTATCATAACTATGTGCACACATTGTAAGGACGGAAATCGGCCTCGCCAAACGAACTAAAGCGTTGGCTTTAGCGGAGTCGCTCACCCTGATAACCCACGTACAGAATGAGACGAACTTACAAAGGAACAATTATACATAACAACATCAATCTAGGAAAGAGGGAATTTAAAATGGCAACAGCAGCATTAGCAACTTGTAGCGATTTTGTTATCTGGGGACCGTCTGTTTCTTCCGGCACTTTGGCGATTAACGCCGTGCATGCGCTGTACTACCTGCCAACCCGCTTTACCCTTGTTATGCCAAAGGTCCGACCCAGCGAGCAAGCCGCCTACCAGAAGATCCGCCGCCTTATCCGCCGCGATGGCTTATTGGGCCGCGTGAAATTTACCGATGCCATGGTGCCTGCTTGCCGCCAGGCAATTATTGCCCGCACATCTGAAGATATCCGCAGCGGCCTTATTTTTGGCCACACCGCCGAAGCGCTGGCTAGCGCTATTTTGAAGGCCGACCGGCTCAACGCGTAGCCAGCCGCCCCGGAACATGGCGCAAACAACCACAAAAGACCTTATTTAACAACGCCTTCCATAAGCGTTGTTTGTTACAATGAACCTCGTGACTGACGACTTACTTACCGGTTTAAACCCCGAACAGCAGCGCGCCGTAGAAACAACAGAGGGCCCGCTGCTTATTCAGGCCGGTGCCGGCAGCGGCAAAACCAAAACGCTGACGCACCGCATTGCCTACATTATCGCCAAAGGGAACGCCACGCCGTTTAACATTTTGGCTGTAACGTTCACGAACAAGGCGGCCAAGGAAATGCGCGAGCGCGTTGCTACACTACTGGGCCAAAGCGCCGAAAACCGCGGCTTCATGCCGTATATGGGTACGTTCCACTCCATTTGCGTGCGGTTGCTACGGCAGGACGGCGAGCACATTGGCATCCCGCGCAGCTTTGTTATCTTCGACGAAAGCGACCGCCAGGCTGCAGTAAAACAAGCCAGTAAACTGCTTAAAATAGATGAAAAGACATTTCCGCCGCGCGTGCTTGGCGGTATTATCAGCAGCGCCAAAAACGACATGACTACCCCTGAAGAATTGGCTGAAGCAGCTGGCAGCACCCCCGCCCACCGCACCGCTGCCAAGATATATCCGTTGTACCAAAAAGCCTTGAAAGAGGCTGCCGCCCTAGACTTCGACGACCTCATTAACCGCACCGTCCACCTATTGCAAAGCAAACCGGAAATCCGCGAAAAATGGCGCCAGCAATTCAAATACATCATGATCGACGAGTATCAGGACACTAACGCCGCCCAGTACAAGCTGGTAAAGGCGCTCACTGGCGGCCACAAAAACATCGCAGTGGTGGGCGACGACTGGCAGAGCATTTACAGCTGGCGCGGCGCCGACTTCCGCAACATCTTAAACTTTGAGCACGACTATCCGGAATGCACCGTTATCAAACTGGAGCAAAACTACCGCAGCTCTGGCGCTATTTTGGAAGCCGCCCATAAAATAATTACCAAAAACCAGCAGCGCTCCGACAAAAAACTGTGGACCGAAGCTGCGCACGGCATGGACGTGCAAATAGTGCAGGTGAATGGTGAGCGCGCCGAGGGTGAAGCCATTGTCAGAAGGGTGAAGAACGCCGTAGACGCCGGCCTGCGCCACTACAGCCACTATGCCGTGCTGTACCGCTCCAATGCCCAAAGCCGCTCTGTTGAAGAGACATTTATCCATTACGGCGTGCCATACCGCATTGTGGGCGGCCAGCGTTTCTACGACCGCAAAGAAATTAAAGACCTCATGTGCTATTTGCGCCTTATTTTCCAGCCCGAAGACCGCATTAGTTTTACGCGTGTGGTAAATGTGCCAACGCGTGGCATCGGCGCCAAATCGCTGCAGAACTTTTTTGAATGGCAGCAATATAACGGATATACGCTGTTGCAGGCCTTGAATGAAGTAAGTACCTGCGACGCTGTTACCGGCAAAGCGCGCACTGGCCTGGCCGAACTGGGCGACATGTTCAGTGTGCTGCGCGATTTAATAGACACCACGCCGCCTGCGGCAATCCTCGATTCCTTAGTCCGCCGCATAGATTACATGCACTTTTTAGATGACGGCACGCCTCAGGCAGAGTCGCGCCAGGAAAACGTCCAGGAACTGTTGGGCGTGGCGCAAGAATACGCCGACATGGGCCTGGCCGGCTTCCTAGAGGAAGTGGCTTTGGTAAGCGATGTCGACCAAGCCAACTTCGACGGTAACGCGGTAACGCTCATGACGCTGCACGCCGCTAAAGGCCTGGAATTTCCAGTGGTATTCATGGTTGGCATGGAAGAAACCGTGTTCCCGCACTCCCGCGCCCTGTACGACCAGTTTGAAATGGAAGAGGAGCGCCGCCTGTGTTACGTGGGCATGACACGCGCCCGCGAGGAGCTGTACATGACCTACGCCTCCAGCCGCATGCTGTACGGCGGCCAGCAGCACAACCCGCCGTCGCGGTTCTTAAGCGAAATTGACGCCCAATTCCAACCAACAGAGACGAGCTACCACTTTGCACCCACTGGCTTTGGCGACGCTTCGGAAACCACGCAGCATGTTGATGACGGCGAGCCCCGCTACGTGCCTGAACTCGAAGAAGGCGACCAAGTCCGCCACCAGGTATTTGGCGTAGGGACTGTTGTTGAGATGGACGGTGACAACGCCACCATTTTCTTCAAAGGCGCAGGCGCTAAGAAGTTGAACATCGCTTTCGCGCCTATCAAGAAAATGTAAGAGCGCCGAAAAGCGTCGAAATCCGTCACCACTGTTCCATTCAGGATAAGCTGCGGTATAGTGGTGGCATTGTTATGGAAAAATTATTTATCCCTGAAGCAGACCGCCCATATATTGAGGCGCTGCGCGGCTTGATCCGTACCGGTGTTACGGCCGCTCCCAATCTAGAGGCCTCGCCCCTAATTAGTATGGCGGCTGTTATGCAAGAAGGCGGCAAGGGAGCATCGCCGGTAAAGCGTGCCCACGTTTTTATACATGTGCTGCGCCGGGTCATTAACCAGCGTTTTGAAGGCAAAGAGGCGCAGACAGCCACCATACTTTTTGGGTTAGATGAATATGCGGGTGTGCCTTTGCAAGACCGCTACCGGGCTGTTGCCAAGCTGTACAACCAGTACTGGACCTGGGAGAACTACCGCAAGGAACCGCTCACGCGCCATTTGCTGGCAGTGTATTTGGCGCTGCGCCGCGAAGCAGAGGCGGGAAGTACCGTCCTGCCAGCTTCAGCCGCTAAAAAAGTACTGGTAGTTAAGAATATTAGCCATGAAGGGCCTGGCTTACTGGTACAGCTGCTGCACGAAGTGGCCGTCCCTTATGACGTAATTGACCTGCAACTGGGAGAACAATTACCCGACCCTACCAATTACAGCGCTCTTATAGTGCTTGGCGGCCCAGATAGCGCCAACGATCCAACCAAAAAAATAACCAATGAAGTGGCCTTTGTAAAACAAGCGCTTGCCGCTGGCGTGCCGTACCTTGGCGTGTGCTTGGGGCTGCGGATTGCTGTTAAGGCGCTGGGCGGCAAAGTGGTAAAAAGCCCGGTAAAAGAGGTAGGTTTGCATAATGCTCAAGGCCAGCCGTACAGTGTGAGCCTGACTAATCTGGCACTTACCTCGCTGGGCAAAAAAGACCCGCTGTTTGTGGGCCTGCGCAACCATTTCCGGGTCTTCCAACTGCACGGAGAAACCGTTGAACTTACCAAAAGTATGCAGCTGCTTGCCACCGGTGCTGACTGCCACAACCAAATAGTGAAACTGGGTGGTGCGGCATATGGTATTCAGTCGCATTTTGAACTTACTAAAGAGATGCTTGCAGAGTGGCTTACTGCCGATCCAGACCTCACCCCGCTCAGCAGCCGCAAAGTACTGGCCGAATTCGAAGCAATTGAAGAAGTGTACACCATTACCGGGCTGTCGCTGCTGCGCAACTTTTTACATGTAGCAGGCGCCCTGGGCTAAAGCGCGCGGGCTGGTATGATACAAAGGTGAAACCTTTCTTTGAACGCCTTGGTGTTATTGCTTGGTGGGTTACGCTGCCGGCCCTAATTGTGTATTTGTGGAACAAGCCGCGTACGCGGGTGCTGGTGCGCGCGGGTGGCAAAATTTTAGTGGTGCGTGGCTGGCTGGGCACGGGCAAGTGGATGCTGCCTGGCGGCGGCCTGCATAAAAACGAACCTGCACTTGCTGGCGCGTTGCGTGAAATCCGCGAAGAAACCGGCCTGGCTTTAAAGGCGGAAGATTTGCGGCCACTGAAACAGGAAACCTACCGTTCGCGGGGCATCAAATTTCCGTGCCACTATTTTGTGGCCGACCTCACGGGCGATCCTGCGCAGTACCCGCTCCACGCGCAGCCCATGGAAATCAGCCGTGTGGCCTGGGTGAGCCCTGAACAGCTGACGCAGCGAACCGCTAACCCGGATGTCACCATTGCGCTTAGTCACGCCAAAAACAGCCGCGCATAATCTGTTACAATAGCTAGTGACCGAAGGCTTTTTGCTATGCGCATAGAATTTCCACGTCCAAAAAAAACGTCCCCCAGTAAGGATGAAGACTCCACCCAACGGGAGCATGTGTTAAGGCGTGTCAGCCGCCACCCGGCGTTTACCATCCCGTTGCTTACCATTGGCTCCCTCATACTGCTTACCGTGGCCATCCTCACGCTGTTTAACGGCGGCAGCCCCAAGCTTACGCGCACCGACTCACATATTGTCATCATTACCCACGACGATATTGAACAAACCGTGCCCACGCGTGCCGACACTGTGGCGCAGGTGCTGAAGCGTTCAAATATCCCTGTACACGACGGCGACGTTGTTGAGCCGGCGTTAGACACCCAAATTGCCACCGACAACTTCCGTATTAACGTGTACCGCGCCGTGCCGGTAACTATCGTAGATGGTGCCCGCAAACAGTTTACCTACAGTGCCGCTACCACGCCGCGCAGCATTGTAAAACAGGCTGGCATAGACGTATTTCCGGAAGATGACCTGAAGCTGCTGCCCACCAGTAATTTCCTCCAAGAGGGCAGTATTGGCCAGCGTGTGGTAATTGACCGCGCAACTCCCGTGAACGTCAGCCTGTTTGGCACACCAGTTGTTATGCGCACCCACGCCAAAACCGTGGGCGATCTGCTTACCGACCGCGGCCTGCTGCTGCAATCCGACGATGTAGTGCAGCCCAGCGCCAAGTCGCCGGTAACCGACAACATGCAGGTGTTTGTACTGCACCGCGGCCAAAAGGTTATTTCCGAGGAAAGTACTATCGACATGCCCAGCCAAATTATTGAAGACAGCTCGCTGAGCTTTGGCACAACTGCTGTGCGCCAGCAGGGAAGCCCGGGCAAGAAACTAACCACCTACCTGATTGAAACCAAGCCAGACGGCAGTGAAACGCGCAAAGAAATCCAGCAAATTACCACCGTACAACCTGTAACGCAAATAATTGCCCGCGGTAAAGCCGTGCAAATTCCCTCCGACAAGCAGGCGGTTATGGCGGCGGCCGGCATTGCTACCTCTGATATGCCATATGTTGACTACATTATCAGCCACGAATCAGGCTGGTGTCCTACCAAGCTGCAGGGCCACCCAGGCGTGTGCCCGCCATATGCGCCTGCTGAAATCCCTGCCGGCTTAGGATATGGCCTTGGCCAGGCCACGCCGGGCGGCAAAATGGCGCCATTCGGCGCCGATTGGCAAACCAGCGCCGTAACCCAGCTGCGGTGGGCCACCAGCTACGCCGTTGGCCGCTATGGCACCTGGGGCGCCGCATATAACCATTGGACTGTGTCGCATAACTGGTAGAATGAGTGACATGCCCGACTTTTTGCACAGCGCCCCCACTAAAAAATCCCTTGGCCAGCATTGGCTGCACGACGACACCGCCTTGCAAGCTATGTGTGACGCCGTGGGCGTTACCCCTGAAGATACGGTTTTGGAAGTTGGCCCTGGCCTGGGCACGCTCACTGCCAAGCTTATTCAGCAGGCCAAGCAAGTAGTTGCCGTAGAGTTCGACGCCGACCTGGCGCGCGACCTGCCCAAACGCGTCCACGCCGACAACCTGCGGGTAGCGCAGCAGGACATCCTTAAATTTGACCTCACCAGCCTGCCGCCCCACTACAAAGTTGCCGCCAATATCCCGTACTACCTCACCAGCAAGCTGCTGCGCGAGCTGTGCGAAAGCAAAAACCACTTCAGCAGCGCCGCTTTGCTGATACAAAAAGAGGTTGCCCAGCGGGTGTGCGCCGAAGCCGGCGACATGAGCATCCTGAGCGTCAGCGTGCAGTTCTATTGCCAAACCGGCCTTGGCCCCATTGTACCCGCAGAATTATTTACGCCGTCGCCAAAAGTAGACTCGCAAATCTTGCTGCTCGAGTACCGCACCCAGCCGCTTTTCCCAGATGTAGACACGAAATTGTTCTTCCGCATTGTGAAAGCTGGTTTTGCCCAGCGCCGCAAAACGCTGCTTAACTCGTTAAGCGCTGGTATGCAGATGGGCCGCGAAGAAACTGTTGCGTTGCTTGAGCAAGCAAGTATTAAAACCGGCGTACGCGCCCAAAACTTAACGCTCGCTGAATGGTATTCCTTGTATTCAACTTATGTTGCTGCTAAAATATGAGCAAACGCTCATTTTTTAAGAAATCCAACCAAAACAAATAGAGGCACACAACACTTGACGTGTTAACCTTTTATTTATAGACTGATTGTGAGGAGAATTATGACAATGGGTCCTGTAATGTCCTTAGGCTATTTGCTCACCCACAGCGCAACTATATTGCTGCGCCAGTCTGACCAAGTGCTGCAGGAACGCCTGGGCATTGGCATGTCACAATTCAAAATCTTAATGATGCTGCAGCAGAACCCAAACGTGCAGCAGCGCCGCCTGGCGGAATTTTTAGGCCAAACAGAGGCGAGCATCAGCCGCCAAATTAAACTGCTGGTAGAGAAAAATCTGCTGGCTATCCGCGTGAACCCGAAAAGCCGCCGTGAACACATCACTGTGCCAACGCCCAAGGGCATGAAAATGACCGATGCCGCCATGGAAGTGCTGGAGCAATACCATACCCCTATGCTCGAACGAATCAACGAGAAACAGCGCCAGCAGATGCGTGAAAGTCTGCGCGCCTTCCACGAATATATTTGTACTGCCGGCAAACCGTTTGCCTGCGACCATCCGTTTGATATGTAGCACTGCCCAGGCTGTACTTCCGCCTGTTCAGGCCGCCGTTAACAAATAGTAACCGAATACTGCATCGCCACTTGGCTGAACGTTTTGTGCCCGTCTATTAATTCCTGGCGCAGTTTGCCCGCTATGCCGGAGTGGGTAAGCGCCTCAGGTGTGGTAACCTGCCAAAGCTGTAGCACGCTTGTCGTTTTGTCGTAGTGGGTAATATTGTTCCCGCCATCTTTCGTGTGCACAAAGCCGAGTTTTTCAAGCACGCGTCGCATTGGCTGGTTGCGGTCCGCGGTTTGGGCAAACAAAATGCCGCCTTGGTCTATCCGTATGGCGTAGCGCATGGCGGCCTGGACTGCTGCTGTACCCAAGCCGCAGCCTTGCTGCTCGCGGGCGTAAATGTGCACACCCAATGCCTGTACTCGCTTGCTATATGTGGGTAGGCCATTTGCGGCATCCCCATTCGGCGCCTGTGTTAGCTCAACAATACCGTTAAAAGCGGCAGGCGTTACGTCGCCTGAGTAGATGCCGAAGGTATTGGTATGCGGCGTCTCCGCGAGCCGTTGGGCAATATCTGCCGGGTCGCCGCGCACCAGCGAGGTAATGGTGGTTTCGCGTTCGTATGGCGCAGTTGTGGGGTCTATGGGCATAACAGCGGCCATTTCGTCAGCGCCAAAGGGTGCAAGGTAGATGGGCGGTGCTTCAGGAGTTGCCAGCCGACGTACTTCCAGAGTGGTGAGCGAGATCATTGTAAGTACTATATAATTTTGTTATTAATTCGTCAAAATTGTCATGTTTATGGTAAAATACAGATACGGGGCTGAATTTTAAGCTCGACGTTGGACTTTATCGGTTAGATCAGCAGGTCGCTTGTCAGCGTTATAGGCAAATTCGAAATAGATGCTAAAAAATCTACTTTCACTGCAGCTCTTGAGAAGGCTAGCGCTTTGCGCGACGCCCTCGCATTCAAGCAGCTCGCACCAGCTTACAATTCTTAATTAGTAAGCCACGTTTGGCATGACGCCGGATAGCGTCATTCGTGATATATTCATCCGGACGCACAAGCAAGACTGTCCAACTTGTTTGTAAAGACTAGGACTGTGGCATAGTTACGTTTTGGCTATTTAGCCGTAGCTAGCCAAGAAATCGCCAAATAGCCTAAACCTGTAGGATAGACTAATCAGATAAACTGATGGACGCGGGGGCGGTACCCGCCAGCTCCACCAAACCGTATATAAAAAGACCTTCCACTTTGTGGAGGTCTTTTTTGTTTGCGCGGTTGTAATCCTGCTTACGTTCGCCGCATATGCTTTTCTGCTATCCTATATGCAGGAGGATACATATCTATGAATGGCAAGAAAACCGCACTTATTATTGTTATTGTACTGGCCGTACTGGGCGCCGGCGTTTACGTGCTTATGAGCAGCAAATCAAAGGACGACACCACTAACAAGAAGGCCCAAACATCGAGCACCAGCGACAATTCCAGCTCGGACAGCTCGAATTCCAGTAACGCGGGCGACTCAGAATCTTCTGATTCAACAGAGGCAGCCGCCACAATTACCTATTCCGACAGCGGCTTTAGCCCAGCCACAGTGAGCGTTAAGGCGGGCGATACGGTGGCTATCAAGAACACATCGTCCAGCGAGATGCAGTTTAACTCCGACCCGCACCCGGTGCACACCGACGACCCGGACCTGAACGTAGGCGTAGTTGCGTCAG
>DATIIE010000007.1:0-20754 GCA_035479955.1 Saccharimonadales bacterium (SeqCode) | reverse complement strand
GCCGGATCATCTGTTACTGATAATTCCTCAAGGGGTTTGGCGCTACCTTCCACGAAAGCAGTCGAGGCGGCGAGGCGTCGCTTCATGAAGTCCTCAAAACTTTGTTCCATGTCGTAACCCTCCTAAGCCTAGCCTACTGCAGTAGCCTATGCGCCAATATATAATATCTTACAATGGCTTTAGGGCAGCCGCGGCGGGCACCTACCTTCACACCATTTTCACACCTGTGCGATATCTTTCTAGCATAAGTATGAATAAGGAGTATTGCGATGGATCGAAATAAGAAGATGATTGTAGGTGGCAGCTGGATAATTGCAGGGCTCATACTGTGTGCAGTATTTGTTAGTTTGCGGCATATTGGTACCGACTGGATTAATGAGCCAGGTTTTGCCCGCACCATGCTGCTCGGGTTACTTGCCTTAAGCATCCCGGCCTGTATCGTGCTTGCTGTACTGGCTTTGCTGGGCCGCCCAAATCGTTGGTACACGAGGCTAAAATAATTGGTACACTACAACTATGGACGTACTAGTCGTTGAAGATGAGCTGGCGATCCGGCAGGTAGAAGTAGCGTATTTGCAGCAAGCGGGCTATACGGTGGCGGAAGCCTCTGATGGAGCCACGGCAATTGACATGGTTACTGGCCGTACATTCGATGCTGCCGTTATCGACTTGAACCTGCCTGGTGTGGATGGCTTTCAGGTGTGCCGGACTATCCGGGAAAAATCTGCAATGCCGATTTTAATCGTGACGGCGCGGGGCAGCGACGAAGACGAAATCGAGGGGCTTAAAATTGGCGCGGATGATTATATAAAGAAGCCATTTAACCCGGCCGTGCTCGTTGCGCGCGTCGAGGCGCTCCTGCGCAAGCACGGGACAGGTGCATTTCATTGCAAGGATCTGGTCATTGATGCGCAGGCTATGACTGTGACAAAAAATGGTAAAACAATCACGCTTACGACGACACTGTTCCGGCTGCTGTTTGCACTGGCCTCGCAGCCGAATGTTGTGTTGTCACGCGACCAATTGGTTGACGCGATCTATAACGATCCGGTGGGCCATTTTGTTTACGACCGTACTATCGACGCGCATATAAAAACGCTGCGCAAACAACTGGGGGACGATCCATATAAGCCAAACTACATAGAAACAGTGATCGGGGCTGGGTACCGCTTTATGGGGCAAGCATGAAAAGTCCGCAAGCAGCCGGCCGGAGCCTGGCGGTGCGCATCACGGTAGTGGCCGCGGGGATCGGGCTGGCAATACTTATCGGTGTTATTACTATTGTAGGAGCCCTCAGCAGCGCGCCTACCAATGTAAAGGCCGCCATTGTCATAGCTGTGCTTATCTGCCTGCCGGTGCTTATAGGGTGGCTGGTTGCGCAGTTGGTAATCCGGCCGCTTCGCCGGTTTACGGCTGCGATTGCACTATTGCGGGCTAACAGGTATAAAACGCAGCTCCAATCAGTGGGTATTACGGAGTTCGACCAAGTATTCGACGAATTCAATAAGCTGACGGCGCGGCTGCAAAGTGAGGAAGAGCTGCGCAAAGACCTTATATCTGACGTTTCCCACGAATTATATACGCCCCTAACCGGGCTGAGTGGCCAATTAGCGGCAGTGCAGGACGGTACGTTACCCCTGGACACAGAGCGCACAGAGCTTATGAAGATACAGATTGATAGGCTCATTGAACTGGTAAAAGGTATGGATGCCTACACCCAGGCGCGGCTGCCCGCTACAAAGCTGCAGGAGGTACAACTTGCGCCTTTGTGCCAGCGGGTCGTAAAAGGACTGGCGTCTGAATGTAATAAAAAAGGTATCCAGGTGACAGTAGAAGTTCCGGATGACTTGGTCGTACACGCTGACCGCCAAGCCGTGTGGCAAATCCTCCATAACCTTTTGCAAAATAGTCTGCACTATGCGCAGGCTAGCGAAGTACGTATCGTTGCTGACACTGCGGGCCTTACTTTTTCGGACAACGGGCGTGGTGTGCCGCCCGAAAGTTTGCCGCACCTCTTCGAACGGTTCTATCGTGTTGAAAAGTCGCGCAACCGCAGCACGGGTGGGCTGGGCCTAGGGTTGGCCATCGTTAAAGAACTGGCTGAACGCCAGGGGTGGAGTATCCGCACGCGTAATACGAAGCCGGGTTTGTCGTTCACTCTTACCTTCCATCCATAGTTTCACATCACCTTCACATCGCTTGCGTATGCTACTCCTAAGAAAGGATATGTAATGCGATTATTTGAAATTATTTTAGTTCTAGCCAATGCGGCAGCTCTAATAGCGAGCTGCACACGGCATACAAAAAAAGTCTGGTGGAGCGTGGTGGGCGCAAATGTTTTTGCTTTGCTGCTGCATATGGTATTGGAAGGGGCCCGCTGGCAGATGGCATGGTCTTATGTTCTTGTTGGGATACTAGCCATCGGCATGCTCATCGGCCTGACTGGTAAGATGCCGCAGCTTAAAAAACGCCGGCTCCGAAGGGCGCTAAAGGGTGCTGCAGTAGGAATGAGCCTTGTGCTGGTGGGGATAACAGCATTTCTGGCATATGCGCTTCCTGTGTTCAAACTGCCGGAACCCACCGGTAAGTACCCAGTTGGCTTTACCTACATGCAGCTTACCGACCACAACCGGACCGATCCGTTCCTTGCTGGTAGCTCGCAAAAACGCCAATTGATGGTCAAAGTATATTACCCGGCCAAGGCGGATGGTACGAAGCTGTACGCGCCATATTTCAACGGCTCAAAAGAACTTATGGAGGCGTATGCAGGCTTCTACCACATTCCTTCTTTTGCCTTTACCCATTTTGGGTTAGTGCAAACGCATGCCAAGGCTAATCTGACCGTTTCCGGCGCAGAAAAGCAATACCCGGTGGTACTGTTCTCAAACGGCGCTGGTGCAACACCTGAGGTGGAAACATCGCAGAGTGAAGACTTAGCCAGCCACGGCTATATCGTTATGGCAATCGACCATACCTATGTTTCGGCAGCCACACAGTTCCCGAGCCGGGTCGTAACCGCAGCCGAGGCGACCAGGAAATTCGACGTACCTGAACCTGCCGCGCCAATTACGCAGATTATGGCAGATGATGACAAATTCGTGATTGATGAACTGACTAAAATAAATGGCGGGAGCATTGCCTCGCCAGTGGCACATAAGGTAAACGCGGGCAAAATTGGTGTCATTGGCCACTCAGTGGGCGGCGCAGTGGCCTACAACATGGCTATCAATGACCCTCGTGTCAAAGCTGCTATAAATCTGGACGGCGCCGTGTACATAACGCCGAAACCATCGCAGCCCATGGCTCCGTTCCTAATGTTAGCTAATGACAAGTACCATGTAGAAGCGATTAAGGCGCGAAAAAGCCTGATGATGCAGTTTGATTCAAGTGCAGAAAGCCAGGCAGCGCTTCGCAGTACGTATGGCAGTAAAGCCGCCTATGACCAGGAATATGCCAAAGAGCAGGCAGATGTAACCGGCCTCGCAAATACGCTGAAGGCTTCGGGCAACCTGTACACAATAACCGGCAGTGACCACATGAAGTTTACTGACATCGGCTTGTTTATTGGCAACGCTAAACTGCGCAGCTTCCTGCAAATCGGCGGTTCGGCCGACCCTAAAGACTGTCTGGCAATTACGCAAGCCGTAACCAGCGCATTCTTCAACGAACACCTAAGGGGCGGCAGTGCCGAACCTGTAAACTCACTTACAAATGAGTATCCCAAACTACAGCATGTAAAACTATGAATGACTAGTACAAGAGCCAGGCTAAATAATACAAAAGAGACCTACAGGTGCAGGTCTCTTTTGTGGGGCTGGGATAGTAAAGCTAACCCAAACCGCCAACCATTTAGTGGCGAATAGTAGTCTGTTCTACTCTTACCTGATCAAATGGCACGTTTGCTGCAGCAAGATCTTGTGCGATGGTGTTGGGTGTTGTTGGGTCGGCTTCCAGAGCCAGGAAGTGGCCACCGATAATACGAGCGGCGCTCTCAATGTGCTGTGGGCCTTCCAATGGGGGCTCAACTACCACATCTAGATTTGTGACTAGCTCGCCTTTAGCGGGCTGCGTCCTTGTAGTAAGGTTTGACTTGGCATGGGTAGCGTTGAGCCATTGTTGAGGACCTTCGTCGGGGCGGGGCGGACGGGTAAAACCAGTTATTCCGTAGGCAGGAAAACCAAATTGGGTGCCATTGCCCTTTCGTACACTGTCAACATTGATGCTGCTAACAATTACCGCAGGGCCGTTTTCTGCTTCGCGGTCTACGACGAGATGCTTTGTATCGTAGTCTTCTTTGAAGGGGTGAGTTGCGAAACGTTCAGTCATTCTTTAATTATAAACTATTATCTGAAAATTGTAAAACTAACACTAGCGCTTAGGACTCATACATAAATAAAAACATTTGTGTTTTCTGACCGAACGGTCTAATATTAGTCCATGCGGTCAGGTAAAGTATCGCGTACCCAAATTGCCCGCCGCAAAGATATTGTCGAAGCAGCTATACACATTATTAATACACGTGGATATATGCAGGCCTCGATCATGGCAATTGCGAAGCAGGCGGGTACAAGTAAAAGTACGGTTCTGTATCATTTCGCCAATAAGGACGAGCTTATTAAAGCCGTCGTTGGTTCGGCGTATGCAGACGGCGCGGCGTATATGAAGCCACGGATCGATGCCGAAACAACTATGTCCGGCAAGTTGCATGCATACATAGTTTCAAACCTCGAATACCTGGCCCAACATACAGCACAAATAGCCGCAGTGCATCAAATTATGCTCAATACTCCTGCTACGGCATACGGGGACGAATCGATCAACCGCCTAGAGCAACTATTCCAAATAGGCCAAGCCGCAGGAGAGTTTGGCGAGTTTGATGCACGGACCATGGCGGTGTCGTTACGGCAGGTGATCGATGGCTCATCATTTTACATCCTGCAACACCCGGATATAGAAATAGATGCTTATGCAGCATCAATAAGCCAGATGTTTGAACGCGCAACTAAATTAATAAGGAGTCTAGAATGACAGACCAACACGTACAGCAAAATATCAGCAAAATGAAGCGGATTTCCCAGCTGTTTATTCTTTGGAACGGTATATTCTTCATCGTTTCTCTTGTAGTAAGAAACTCGATTGCGAGCGACGCGGTCGGTTCTGTGTTCCTGCGCGGCGGGTTTTACGCGGCCGGCGGACTTATTTTGATCTATCTTTTAAATGATATGAGTAAAGGGAAACGAAGTGGTTGGCTTCGCCTCAGCATCATATCTGTGCTAGCGCCAATTGGCGTGTTGGCTTTCATTATATTTACGCCGCATCTTCCGGTATGGTTTATCATTGGGCAAATCGGTAGTGGGCTAATGTGTGCCGCACTTGCTTCGATTCTACTGCGGAAAGATGTACGCACATATTTCTCCAAGGAGATGGTTGCAGCCCGAACACAAACAACGCGTTAAGCCTAATTAGAACATCACGAGGGAGATATAGAACTATGGCACACCTATTCATTACGATTGCAATAATCATAGTCTTTGCAGCGATTAGCTTGGTTATTGATCGCATCACGCTTATTATCCTCGGGCTAAAGCCAACTTGGCGCCAGGTAATTAGCATTACGGGAACAATATTCTCGGTTCAGCTTGCGCTCGCCTTACCGGGGCTCATTAACCCCAAGATAAGCGTCGGGCCTCTGCTCAGCCTGATCTCCATAATTATCAGCGTGATTCTATGGTGTGTATTCTTACGAAAATTCTTCCAGGTTAAACTATTGAAGAGTCTGCTTGGCGTAGTGATATTTTACGCGCTGACGGCGCTTACTGTGGGCGTGCTCTTAGGGGTGATACACGTGGCAACGCGCGCACTGGGAGTTAGCTAACACTCGACGAACAATAGTTATCTACTCGGATTTGGGGTAGCTACGCAGTCGTTCGCTCAGAGCTTAGGGGCGCGACTGAGTCCTCCGGAGCAAAAGGACACAGCCGAGTGGTATGAGCGCTAATGCGAACATAGCCGTGGCCTCCAGGGATCCCCAGTTGCTACCCTTCAAAACACCGTTGGAGTGCAGTGCCCACTGTCCCAGCAACAGGGCGGGGATCAGGCCCAAAATGCGCGCCTTGAAGGCGCCAATCGCCAAGAGTATGTATCCGATCGGGATGGCAATAAGAAAAGCTGCGAGTACATAAAATGACCCGTAGGTATCTTTGACGACCTGGGTCGCTGCGTCAAGGCCTTTTACGTCAACGATCATAAACGCCAGCCAGTTGATACCCTCGTGGAATAGACGCAGAAACAAGCCGAATAGCGTTATGGTCCCTGCCCATACGGCTAGCTTTGGCTTGGTGAATGCAATGAGCTGCGTTAGCATAATGATGCCCGGCCAGAGGAGTATAAGCCCTAAAGCAAAAAAGCTATAAGAAGCCATCATTTGACCGGGATGGTTGGCGTAGGCTTCTAGCTGCTTTGGGAAATAGAAGTAATAGTCGAGACGTAGATATTCGCCGATTATAAGGAGTATCGGGGCAATGATAAGCGAAAGCGCGCCCAGGATGCGCCCCGGAAACACCGGCAACTTCTCGGTATTGGGTGCCGTATAAGCGAACAGCTGTTTGTAATTGAGTTTAGTAAGTAGTTTGTGCGTGCTTTTATACTATCATGCATATCTTTTTATAAAACTACGTGTAGCTGAACGCGGAAAAAGTTTTGGTTATCACTTCTCGCTACAACCAAACTAAAACAACTCTATTTACCGAGTTTATTGGTAATGTACGAAAAATTAAGTAATTTAGAGCACTATGGCTTTCGTAGTGCTGAGTCTAATACTGAGAAGAGTGTACCAATACGACCTTCTTTTATAGGTTGAGGTGGCATATGCGCCAAAATATGCCCAACTTCCTCTGGTGCGTCTGCGATTGCTCTTTGCAAAAGATCATCGCCAAGTGTGGGTTGGTTGCCTGCCGTTTCGATTGCGAGTGCAGCATAAACGATAGGTCCGAGTATGTGCTGCGCTTGACGAACACCCTGCAGCCCAGTTTGTAGATCCGTATGCGTGTACGCTACAGCGGCTGTCAATATTGCAGCTTGAACCGCGTGCTTAGAAGGGTTGTCTACATCTTTTCTCGACTCCATTGCTGCAAACGCAAGCATGCGAAGATTCTTGTCTCGCTTCTTGCCGTTCCCGAACTCGCGCCCAGCTTCTATCGCCTGCCGTGGGCGCGTATCATCGGGGTGGCGACTTTCAAACACTGATATAGCTTCTTCGGCATACTTGGCCACCCATAGTGCAATTGGCCGCAACAGTGCTTGTTCTTCCGTTGAATTTCCGAGCGTCTTCATCACGTATTATTTTAACCCATTTGAGCTATAAAGGATTCGAACCCGTGCAACAGATTAAAAAATTCGATCAAAACAAAAAGGCCTCAAAATTTGAGTGCCTTTGTACCTGTTATTCAAACTTGGCTGGGGATGAGGGATTCGAACCCCCGATGACGGGACCAGAACCCGTTGCCTTACCACTTGGCCAATCCCCAATAACGAAAAAATTGTAGCAGATATTAGGAGTTTTGGCTAGGCTGCGGGCGTGGGGCCGCTTGGCATCTCGCCGCGGCCGGCTGGGCCAGACAATGACCCGAACTCAATAGAGAGCACGCCAGCTTCGGCATCCAGGCGCACATGGGTGTAGTCGTGGCCCTGGATTGTCCAGTCGGAGTCTAGGGCGGCCGGCGCGGGAATTGCTTCAACGACGCGTTGGAATGCGTACCTGCGTTCCTGGTGCGAGCGGGGATGTTCCCCATAGCTGCCGCCCAGTGCTGCGCCACCCAGCCATATGTGTGTCCTGCCGGTTGGGCCTAGCTCCTGCAGGGCGGGCACGGCCATCTCAAAGGCGTGCAGGCCGGTAGCGGGCATGTCCGGGTGGGACAAGCTGGCCGCCATATCGCCAAACTGCCCAACCAGGCCGCGCTTGGTGACTTCGTTGTGGGCAACAAGAAGGATATTGGTTTCTGCAAATTCGCTTACCAGCACACCGCCGTCGGTGGTGCGGAATTCATCGGTGACAACTTCAAGCAGCTCTTGTTCTTCGGGCGGTAATGTAGATAGGCGGGGAAAGTGGTCGCGGGTAATGCGCATGACTTATATAGTTGCATAAAATGTAAGGCCGGGCAATGTAGCCGGTTGGCCCAGCGCGTAAATTTTACAATCCACAAAACTGGCGCTGGGTACAAGCCTATGCTACGATAAGCGCATTAACAATTAAGGAATATACAGAGTGCAGGGAGAGTACTAGCTCGTCGATCTGCCGGCAACCGGCCTTTTTGGTACGGTGCTCCATCTAGCCCGCTCACGGCGGGGAAGATATCTCTTACAAAGAATCCTTTCCGCCCGCAAGCAGAAAGGATATTTTTATGCCCGAAGTAAAGGACGAAACCCGGACAACGCGCAAACGTTTGTTCACCAGTGAGTCTGTTTGTGCCGGCCACCCGGACAAAATTTGTGACGCAATCAGCGACGCAATTGTAGACGCAATTATCGCCCAGGACCCCAAGGCCCACGTAGGTGTTGAAACCGTTGCCGGCGCCAACAAAATCGCCCTGTTTGGCGAGGTAAAAGCCAACGCCAAAATCAACTACGAGGAAATTGTACGCGAAACCGTAGACCGTTTAGGCTACACTGTGCCCGCCTGGGGCTTTAGCCAGGAATCTGAATTCAGTAACGACGTGCACCAGCAGTCCCCGGAAATCGCCCTCGGCGTTGACCAAGACGGCGCTGGCGACCAGGGTATGATGTTTGGCTACGCCTGCAAGGAAACCCCTGAACTCATGCCGCTGCCAATTGCGCTTGCGCACGCCCTGACCCGCCGCATCGACGAAACCCGTGAGTCTGGTGAGCTAAAATGGCTGCGCCCAGATGGCAAAGCCCAGGTGACTGTCAGCTACGAAGACGACAAGCCTGTTGCTATTGAAAAGCTGGTTGCGGCTGTGGCCCACGCTGAGGACGCGACTGCCGAAACCGTGCGCAACGATGTTATCGAGCACGTGTTCAAGCCAGTATTTGAAAAGTACGGCTTTGCGCTGCCTGCCGATGAAGACATTATCGTGAACGGCACTGGCCTGTGGCACATCCCTGGCCCTGAAAGCGACGCTGGGCTTACCGGCCGCAAAATTGTCGTTGACGGCTACGGCGGGTATGCCCGCGTAGGCGGCGGCGCCTTTAGCGGCAAAGACCCAAGCAAGGTGGACCGCTCCGGCGCGTACGCTGCCCGCTACATTGCCAAGAACATCGTTGCTGCCGGCCTGGCCGAGCGCTGCGAAGTTGGCCTGGCATACGTTATCGGCAAGCCTCGCCCGCTGATGGAAACTATCGAAACTTTCGGTACTTCCACGGTCAGCGAAGACGAGCTGTACGACTACATGCACAAGCTGCTGGACACCAGCGTTAAGGGTATCATTGACACCCTGGACCTGGCGCGCCCCATCTACAAACAAACCAGCGCCTACGGCCACTTCGGCAAAGAAGACCTGCCGTGGGAAAAGGTTGTAAGCAAGCAGTAACTACTGCCTGAGCGCAACAAAAAACCGGCCTTCGTGTGAGGGCCGGTTTTTCATAACGTATCAGGGCAATTTAGCAGGTGCTGGGCGCTTGCGGTGCGGTGTTGCTGCCATATAACAAAGCGTTCATGGCAGCTGACCCGTCGGTTGCGCTTATAGGGTTGTATTCTGGCGGTGTCCAGCTGGGGAGGTCGCCGGTCGTTTCAAGCACAGCGATGGCGGCTGCGCCTTTAGCGGCAACGCACAATTCATCGGCATGGCTAGTTACTTCTGCCATAGAGGCTACAAGAGCAACGCCGGCTATCATTCGGCCGGCCATTTCCAAACCTGTTTCAAATTTTGCGAGGCGGGTGGCTGTGGTTTCGGATACTTCAAACATAAGTGCATATTTTAGTATAAATTGCTTATTTATGCAATTTTCTAGCTAATGTCGCGGCCACGGAAGCCGTACCACGAAACAACAGCCAGCACCGCAATAACAACACAGAAGCCGGCAATGTTGCCCACTGGGTGCCCGGTGCCGTCCAGAATGCTGCTTGGCTGGTAATAATGGTAGGGCAATAGTTTAGACGGCCAGCTGAGCCAATGGATTGTGCTTTCCAGTGACGCCACAATGTAGCCCATAAAGGCGAATAAGGAAGCGATGCCGAGTGCTGCACTGCGCGCCGGTTTGCCCAGGGCGGTGAAGGCGAAGGCGATCATGCCGAACAGTGCCGCCAGTAATATGGCTGCAAGGGTGGCGATCGCCACAGCGCCGTACGATATCTCGCTGAAGCCAGATGCCCGCAAGCACGCCCAGGCTATAACTAATGCAGTGAACGCCAGCCAGCCCAGCGCCAGGCTGCCAGCCAGTAATTTACTGAACAGCAATTTAGCGCGCGAAATTGGCCGCGCAAGCAGCATTTCTAAGGTGCCTTGCTGCTCTTCGCGGCCCAGCAGGTTGGCGCCCAAGCCAATAGAAAAAATGCTTAACAAAAGCGGCAACAGCAGGTAATATACGCGGGCGCTTAAATATCCCACCGGTGTTAAGAAATCACCGGAGTCCGAAAACAGCGCGCGGGCGTTGGCGGGCAGGCTGTCGTACACTTGGCTCAGCTGGGCGGTTTCGTTTTTGATAGAGCCGTATAGCAGCATGTCGATGCTAATAAGCGCTGCCACGCCCACTGCCCACCACACAAGCGACCACCGGCGTTGCCACAATTCCCAGCGCACCAGGGCGATTACTTCTTTCATTCGTCGTCCTTCCCATACAGGCGCATAAATTCCTCTTCCAGGTTTACGGCGCGTTGGTCGAACTGGATAACGCGGTGGCGGGCAAGGGCGCGAAGGAACGGCATGAGGTCGCCGTGTACCTCTACGGTGATGTGGCGCGGGTCATGACTGGGCGTAACGTGCAGGTTTTTGAAGCGCGTGAAGTCGGTGAGCGGGATAGCCTCCGAAAAAGTGATATCGAAGGTGTGGGCAGCGCTGGCAGCCAGCTCGGCAATGCTTTGTTCGGCCACCAGCCTGCCGTCGCGAATAAAGCCGATGCGGTCGCAGATACGCCGTACTTCCGGCAGGTAATGGCTGCTTACAAATACGGTGGCGCCGCGTGCCCGGGCCGCGCTTATCTGGGCAAAGAATACTTCTTGCATTAATGGGTCCAGGCCAGAGGTGGGCTCATCTAATATAAGTATGTCTGGTTCGTGCATGAATGCCTGGATAAGGCCGATTTTCTGGCGGTTGCCTTTGCTGAGAGTGTCGATGGGCTTGCTGAGTTCGGCGCGGAAATCGCGCGTTAGCTCGCGTATATGCCCGGGGTGTTTCAGCGGCTGCAGTGTTGCCATAAATGATAGGAACTGCTGGCCGGTCATGCGTTTGTACAGCGCCACATCGCCGGAAAGGTAGCCGAGGTTGCGGCGTATGGCTACAGAATCATCGACGCTGTCTTTGCCCAGGATGCTGGCGCCGCCACTGGTGGGCAGTATGAAATTGAGCAGGCAGCGGATGGTGGTGGATTTGCCAGCGCCGTTTGGCCCGAGGAACCCATATACCTCGCCGCGCTGCACGGTAAGCGACACATTGCGCAGCGCAGGCTTTTTTGTGCCGGCATATTGTTTGGTAAGGCGGGTCAGCTGGATGGCTGGCGTAATGGTGTTAGCGGGTGCGGTACTCATATTTATGCCGAAACTGTGCCGATAAGCTGGGCTTGCGTCACAATGTGGCCGTCCATGGCGGCTTGCAGCTCACTCAGGCTGGCCCCGGAAGGCAGGTCTAGCTGGATATTGAGGGCGTATACGTCGAATATGTAACGGTGCGTGCCACTGGGCGGCGCGGGCTGGCCGTAGCCAACTTTGCCGTAGCCGTTGGTGCCTTGCAGCGCACCGGCCGGCAAATGGTTTTCTGGCAGCACGCCTGCAGTGGCAGATATGTTCCAGACGGTCCAATGCACAAAATCGCCGTTGGGCGCGTCTGGGTCGTGCATAACAAGCGCCAGGCTGCCGGTATTTGGCGGCACGTTGTTGATCATGAGCGGTGGTGAAATACCCTCGCCCTTACTGGTGTGGTATGCCGGAATTGGCTGGTTGTGGCCGAAGGCTGGGCTACTTAGTTCCATCCTGGGCCACCGATTGGTTAGCGGGAAGTGCGCTAGTTGTTTGCGGCTGCCCGATTTTGGCGAGTGCTACAACGGTGAGGACGAGTAAAACAAAAAGCACGAGTGTGCCTGTAATTCTTTTCATAAACCCAGTATAGCGCACTTTGTAAAGGCCGGCAGAATTGTGCACAGGCAGGCCTGGCAAGCCGTGGTACACTTGGAAGCACTATGGCGATATATAAAATTCCCACCTTTGAGTCAGCACAAGAAGAACATATACGCGACTCGCGGTTATATGCCCAACATGTTGCCGTGCTGGCCACGCCAGTACGCAAGCTGGCCGAGCTGGGCCTGCGGTCGTTCTGGCTGGCCTCTGCAACCAGAATTCCCTACGACCAGTACAGCCGCCCACTTTTTGCTCCCACAGGCGCCAGTGGGGTGGTTGAAATAGTCAGTACGGTTATTGATTTCGCCAAAATGGTGCCAGAGCGCCAGCACCGGCGCCGCGACCGATGGATCGGCGGTGTAACCACCGTGCTATTTGCCGCGGGTGCCAGCGCCGTTATTAACCATCCTGATGCGCGTATAGACGAAAAGAATAATGAAGCACACCTGGTTGTGCCTGGTGCAAACCGGGAAGCTGCGGAACAACAGCTGCGCCAGCCTGGCCAAGAGGTAACATTGGAAGACGGCCAGCCAATGTATGTGGGCGTAAAGTGGGACACTGGCAGCAGCGAAACCGAGCGTACCACTATTTCTGTGGCTGTGCGCCAGGAGCCGCCAAAACCGCACGCCACGGGCGGCCTGACTGTAATGAGCGTTAGTAATACGGGCTTCGACAATATTTCTTTACTGGGCGCTGTTTTTGACATGCAGCGTGATTTTCCGGTAGAGCGCGGCCGGCTTGGCCTGGAGGAAATCCAGCATATGGGTAATGCGCTGCTGGTTGCGGCACATGCGCCGCAGGGCGCAGTCCCTCATGCCTAGCCTGACTGCGGGTTAGCCCAAGCCGCTCACTTACTTAGCAAAGAAATCAGTATCGCCAAGTTCTGACGGCAAAAAGCCTTTGTCGTGTTTGAAGTCGGCTTCCCATTTGTAGCCTTTATTGTAGCCCAGGTCTTTCATAAGTTTGGTGGGCGCGTTGCGCAAATGCAGGGGCACGGGCAGGTCAGGGAAGTCACGGGCAGCGGCCTGGGCGGCTTGCATGGCGCTGGCAATTTCGCGCGATTTAGGGGCTTTGGCCAGCACGGTTGCGCAGTGGTACAGGGCGTAATTTCCTTCTGGCAGCCCAATGCGCTCAATGGCCTGGAAGGTGGAAACTGCCAGGTTAAGCGCGGCAGGCGCGGCCAATCCAATGTCTTCAGAGGCAAAAATAACCATGCGCCTGGCAATAAATTTCGGGTCTTCGCCAGCTTGCAGCATGCGTGCCATGTAATATAGCGCTGCCGTGGGCTGCGAGCCGCGCATACTTTTAATAAAGGCGCTGATGATGTTGTAGTGCTGCTCGCCAGCTTTGTCGTAGCCGGGCACGCGCTTTTGGGCGGCAGTGGTTACCACTTCCTGGGTTATGGTTTTGTCGGTGAGCTGCAGGGCCAGTTCAAGGTTGCCCAGCGCCACACGCGCATCACCGCCGGAAAGCTCGGCCAGTAAATCTATACTCTTTGCTGGTAGCCGTTTAGCATTCAGTTTTTCAGCCTTGGCAGTGTTTTTCAGGATGGCAATTATATCTTCTTTGGTAAGCGGCTCCAGCACCAGTACGCGGGAGCGGCTTAACAGCGGCGTAATAACCTCAAAGCTGGGATTTTCAGTGGTTGCGCCAATAAGAATAATAGTGCCGTTTTCAACAAACGGCAGGAAGGCGTCCTGCTGCGCCTTGTTAAAACGGTGGATTTCGTCGACAAACAAGATGGTGCGCATGCCCAGGCGCTGGTTGACGCCAGCGGTTTCAACAACTTTGCGGACGTCTTCTTTTTTGGCGGTAACCGCGCTGAGCTCAACAAATTCAGCGCCGGTTTCGCGCGCAATAATCCGCGCCAGCGTGGTTTTGCCGCTGCCGGGCGGTCCCCACAAAATAAGGCTGGTGGGCTGTTTGCGCTCAATAATTTCCCGTATGATCTGGCCGTGCTCGACCAGGTGTTTCTGGCCAACAACATCATCCAGTGTTTCGGGGCGCATCCGTTCGGCTAAAGGCATATGCATGCTACTAGTATACCCTCTCTTGACAACACCTTAGGCGGCATCTACATTTAGCATATGGAGAGCGAGCCGCAGCGGTTGCATGTTGAAGAGTTAATTGGGCGTGGCGTAGCCATGGAGCCGGTACAGGCGATGTCGTGCCTGCTGGATTGCCCGCTGTCGCGCGAGGGCGGCGGTGAGCCAGCCTGCGACAAGGGACCGCTGATGTATGGGGAGGTGAGCGGTGTTATTAAGCACCCTGAAAAACCTGCGTCACTGCTGCTAAACCGGTTAGGCTATGTGTGCACCCGTGGCGGCAGCACGCGCTTCTTTGGCGAAGCCGACCTGCGGCCACAACCCGGCGATTAACCGAAAGCAGGTTGACAGCCTAGGGAGCACCGCGTTTAATTACAGGAAATAACGTTCCAGGAGCCACCGCCTATGCCACAAGCAGCCCGGCCAAAACCTTTCCCTGACTTTCCCATGGCTGAACTGCACGCCCACCTGGGGGCATCAATAAGCCCCACGGTGCTATGGCAACTGGCGCACGAATCCGGCGTAAAACTGCCCAAAAAAACGTTCAAAGAATTTAAGCAGTACATTACGCTGTCGCCGCAGCGCCGCCTGAAGCTGGACACGTACTTCAAACAGATTTACCATCCGCTGCTGGATCCGCTCAGCTCCGGCTCGCATGCTTTGGAGCAGGCCACCTACCACACCATGGCAGGTGCTTACCGCGAAAACGGCATTACCCTTATGGAGCTGCGCAACAACCCCATGCGCCACAACCAGAGCGGCCATTACGACCTCGACCACATTATTATGGCTATGCTCCGCGGCATGGAACGCGCGCTGCTGGAGTGCAGCGGCCTGAGCGCTGGCCTTATTTTTTGCCTGGGCCGCCAGTTTACGCTTGAGCAAAACGCAGTAATCGTCGACAAGGCCATCAAATACCGCCGCCGCGGCGTGGTTGGCATAGATGTTGCCGATGTGCAGGCGCCCGGCTTCAGCTTTAAAGACCACGCGCCAATGTTTGAAAAAGCACGCAAAGCCGGCCTGCACATCACCGTGCACAGCGGTGAAGTGGCCAATGCCAACGACATGTGGCAAGCGCTGGAATACATACAGCCCGAGCGCATCGGCCACGGCATCCTGGCCGCCTACGACGAGCCGCTCATGAAGGAACTGGCAAAACGCGGCACAGTGCTGGAAATTTGCCCGTTCAGCAACGTTGCTACTAAAGCGGTCAAAGACTGGGACGAAATGGGGCATATACTGCGCACCTTTATCAAACACAAGGTGCGCTTTTGCATTAACACCGACTGGCCGGAACTTATTGAGGGCTGCCGCCTGCGCCACCAATTTAAGTTTTTGCTGGAAAATGGCGTGCTCAGCGAACGCGAGTTGCGCAGCGCCAACCGGACAGCATTCGAGGCCAGCTTCATCCCCAAGCCCGGCGGGCTCGACGCCTACCTGTAACAAAGGTATACTGTGCAAAAGCACAAAGCAGCGATATCCTTGCGGAAATAAGCCGCTTATGCGATAATATAGGTAAATATTCTTCAGTGCGCGGCAAGGGCGCTTTTAATTTTTTATGGCACAAACAACTCAAGACCCCGCAAAAATTCGTAACATCGCAATCATCGCCCACGTTGACCACGGTAAAACCACGCTGGTAGACGGCTTGCTGAAGCAAAGCAAAACCTTCCGTGACAACCAGGCCGAAATGAGCCAAACGCTTATTATGGACAGCGGCGACCAGGAGCGCGAGCGCGGCATCACCATTACCGCCAAAGTTACCGCCGTGCAGCACGACGATTACCGCATTAACATCATTGACACCCCCGGGCACGCCGACTTCTCTGGTGAAGTAGAGCGCACCCTGAACATGGCCGACGGCTGCCTGCTGATTGTAGACGCCCAGGAAGGCCCCATGCCGCAAACCAAGTTCGTGCTTGGCAAGGCCCTGGCTGGTGGTTTGAAGCCAATTGTGATTATCAACAAGATCGACAAAGACGGCCGCCGCATCAGCGAAGTTGAAGATGAGCTGGCCGACCTGTTCCTGGAACTGGCTGTGCACGAAGACCAATTGCACTACCCGGTCTACTACGCTATTGGCCGCGAAGGCAAAGCCTGGAAAGACCTGCCAGAAGACGCAACCGCCGACGGCAACCTGGACGTTATTTTTGACGCCATCATGCACCAAATCCCCGCACCTAAGGTGGAAGCCGACGGCCCCTTCCAGATGCTTGTTACCGCGCTGAGCTGGGACACTTTTAAGGGCAAATACGCTGTAGGCCGCATTTCCCGCGGCAGCATTACGGCCGGCGACCAAGTTGTACTATGCAAAACCGACGGCACTTTCCAGAAAGCCAAAGTGGAGCTGGTATTTATGAGCCACGGCGTCAGCAAGTTTGAAGTGCCCGGCGGTATTGCCGGCGACATCGTACAGCTGACTGGTATTGGCGACGCACGTATTGGTGAAACAATCGCCGACGCTGTGCAGCCCGAAGCACTTCCTATTATTGAAGTTGAAGCGCCAACTCTGCGCATTTACCTTGGCCCCAACACCAGCCCGTTCAAGGGCCTGGAAGGTGAATTTAACACCTCCCGCCAAATTGGCGAGCGCCTTGAAAAAGAGCTTGAAACCAACGTTGGTTTACGTGTTGAATCCGACGGCATCGGTTTTACCGTTGCCGGCCGTGGTGAACTCCACCTTTCTGTTCTGATTGAAACTATGCGCCGCGAAGGCTACGAATTTGAAGTAGGCCGCCCGCAGGTAGTAACCCACCAAGAAGACGGCAAAACCATGGAGCCAATTGAAGAACTGATTATCGAAGTGCCGGCCGAACACGTTGGCACTGTACAAATGGAGCTCGGCCAGCGCCGCGCCGTCCTGAAAGAACAATTCGCAAGCCCCAAGGGCGTCACGAAGCTGGTGTACGAACTGCCGACCCGCGCCCTGCTTGGTTTGCGCAACATCCTTATGACCAACACCAAGGGCACCATTGTTATGAATAGCCTGATGACCGGCTACCAGCAGCAGGGTTCCGCCCTGCAGCAGCTGCGTAACGGTGTGCTTATCTCGTTTGAAACTGGCACTACCACGGCCTACTCGCTGCAAAACGCTGAGGCCCGCGGCTCTGTATTTGTCGGCCCCGCCGAGAAAGTGTACGCCGGCGAAATCATCGGCCTGAACACCCGCCAGGAAGATATGGAAATTAACGTCTGTAAGGCAAAACACCTTACCAACATGCGCAGTAGCAGCAGCGACGGCGTTGTGCAGCTGACGCCGCCAATTATCCTGAGCCTGGAACAATGCCTGGACTTTATTGAAAACGACGAACTATTAGAAGTAACCCCGAAAAACCTGCGCCTGCGCAAGCGCGAGCTTGACCCCAACAAGCGCAAGCGCGCCGGCAACAAGTAAACCCCCTCCTACCCGGAAAGATCACTGATATGCCTACTATGGAATTCCCTGCTGCATTTGATGCCGAAGGTAACTATATGCGTGCGCTAGGTGTAGTAGCGGGCGCTTTTGCCCAAAATGCCGGATCGGTTGTACCGCTTAGTGAGGGTGTAGATTTGCTGGTGGGCAATGTGCCTGCCTATGTGCAGTACGGTGCCCCGCAAGACGCTGATACCCAGCGCGTTGACTGGCTGCGCACCACCGGCAATGGCGAAACAACCTATAGCTACACCGTACACCACGTGGGCCCCACTGGCCATGAAGTAACGCCGCCCACCCGCGGGCGCTTGTTTACTGGCTTTGGTGTTGAACATCTGCTTGATTACACCGAGAACATTGCTGGCAACGTGCGCTACTGGGCCGAGCAGCCGCGGTTTGACCGCGAGGAAGGCACAATGGTGGCCACGACCATCAGCGGCGAGAATGGTATTGCCGAAGCTGCCCAAGCTGGCGTTACTGCTGAAAACCGCGCCCTGCGCCGCCGCCGTTTTTCGAGCCGGTTCCGGCTGCCGCGTTGGCTGGACCACGGCGGCACCAGCAGGTAGCAGTTAGTTTCCGAATAATCCTTGGATGTCCGGCCCTACGCCGCCGTCAGGCACTGTTACCGGCGTGCTTTGCCCGGGCACAACGTATTTGTTGGTAGGCAGCTTTTTGCTGCCGCCTGGCGCTTTGATGCTGGCCTGCTTATAGCCGAATGTGGCGTCAACCGTGGCGTTGTTGTCGATTGTTTTCAGCCGTTGCAGCTGATAATACTTTGTATCAAACCAAATGAACCGCGCCTGGCCGGGGTACGTTGGGTCGCTTATTTGGTATTTCGTGCAAGTAAGGCGGCTTATGGTGGGGCAGGGCGAGGTGTCCTGTTTGTAGTAGGTTACGGGCTTGCCCTCGGCTGTCGTGGCCGCAAACACCTGGCCGGTGCCTGGGGCGCTGTTGTAATTGTCCAGGTCGCTTTGGCGTACCTGCTGCTTCCACCAGGTTTTGCCGTCGGTATCTTTGCTGTACAGCGTGGTGCCAATGCCAATTATTTCGTATATTTTACCGCTACTCTCGGTGCTTACGTGGTATTTGGCGTCGTTATCTGTTTGGTATGAGCCGCTGGTGTTCGTACCGTTAGTGAAGCTGGTGAAGTCTATGGTGGTGAATTTTTGCGTGTTAACACTTACGAAGAATTTACACAGGCCCATGTCCTTTTCGTTGGCGCAGTCAGCGTTGGCCAGGGCATTCTTCAGCTCTTTGCTGACCACTGAAGGGTTATGGGTGCGCCACATACGGACGCCAATCAGTACTACGCTGGTAAGTACCGCGGTCGCGATGATAATGGCCAGGTAACTGAAGCCGCATTCGCGCCGCGCTTGGTGTTTCATGCTGAAAACCTGCTCATGCTTATAGCAATGGTACCGCCCTTACAAAGATAACGTCAAGCTGGCAATTGCCGCACGTATTGGTACAATACCTGTTACATGTTTTATGTTGACGACGACCAATTTGCCGATTTAATAGACCGCGCCTTCGGTACATTGCCCAAAGCGCACCGTACAGCCGTAAAAAACGTAGCCATTGTGTACGCCGATGACCCCACGCCCGCCCAGCGCGAGCAATTGCAGTTGGCCTGCAACGAAACTTTGTACGGGCTGTATGAAGGCATACCATTATCCAAACGCCAAGGCGTAACTAGTTACCCGCCCGACAAAATCACCATCTTTAAAGGCCCGCTGCAGCAGGGATCCAACAGTTTGGAAGATTTGCAAACCAACATCCACCACACGCTATGGCACGAGGTAGCGCATTACTTTGGGCTGGACCACGCCCAAATCCACAAGCTGGAATCCTAGGGCGCGCTATACTACGTATAGCTAAGGAGGTGTGGTATGGATGATAAACTAGTGATTGCAGTAATTTGCGGCACCAAGCGGCAGGGCCGCAAAAGCCTGCACGCTGCCCAATGGGTAGCAGCGCAGGGGCGCAAACTGCCCAATGTCGAAATTATTTTTGTAGACCCGCTGGACTACGACCTGCCGCCCGACGGCGCTCCCGAAGACGGCGAAAACGCGCAGTACGCCGAAATTACCAAACGGGCCGACGCCTTTTATGTGGTAACGCCAGAGTACAACCACAGCATCCCCAGCTCCCTGAAGCGTTTACTGGACAGCGAATTTACAAACTACAAGCACAAACCCGTTGCCACCGCTGGTGTCAGCAATGGCCCCTGGGGCGGCGTGCGTGTGTGCGAAGCGCTGCTGCCGGTGTACCACACTATGTGGATGGTGCCCGTGAAACCAGAGCTGTACTTTCCGAAAATCCAGGATATTTTTGACGAACATGGCACTATGAACCAGGAATTTACTGCCATGTACGAGAAAAACGTGCGCAATGCCTTTACCGAACTTATGTGGATGGCGCGGGCGCTTAAGCAAGCCCGCGCGGCTTAATTTTCCCCTACCGTTTGTAGGCGCCGCGCTTGGCGGCTTCGTTGACGCCGGCGTGCAAAATTGCGCCTAGTGCTGTGCCATCTCCGTAAATATTTTGGTGCACCGGACATTTTATAAGCGGCCCGGATTGGTCGTATACCTTGCGCATGAGGCTGAATAGTTGCCGTCCATCCTGCCGAAGCAGTAAGTGTACGGCGTCCTGGCCTGCTTCGCTGTCTACCGCACGAGTGGTTTTTACTATAACGTCGCGGGTAAGGTCCAACCATTTTGGCCGGTCGTGCAGGCTATCTATGTGTGCGCCGGCACGGCCTAATGATGCAGCAGTGAAAACATGCCCCAGGGCAACACGGCCAGCCTCGGGTATACGCCTGGTTGCTGGATTGTTGTTAATGGCACGCGGCACAAAGGTGTTGAAGTTTTTGATTTCGCTGACTGCGGTGCCACCGGCCCCAATAAAAATCAGTGGGGTGTTGCCCGCAGCATCAACACTGCGGATCCGGTTGGCCAGGTGCGCGCCCCGGCTGTCCGGCTCCTCGGTAGTAGCCTTAAGTGCTTTGAGGAATG
>DATIIE010000006.1:0-2749 GCA_035479955.1 Saccharimonadales bacterium (SeqCode) | reverse complement strand
GGCGCATGCAGTACAAGTCGAGCCGTGAAGCTGCGAACTCGTGGGGGGTTACCAGCACGGTGTACCCGCTTGTGAGCCAGCAAAAAAATACCGTTTCCGCCCTAGATGGCAGCTCGGCAGATGTGAAAGTGGTGCGCTGGTTCCAAATGACTTGGGACATCAACATGGAACAAAGCTTCACATTTACCGACGATACAAAGCCTGCTATCTCGCAGTATGAGCTGTATTATTCGCCGCCGCCTGGCAAGCGCCTGATGCACGGCAAAGACTTCCGCGACCAAACCCAGCAAGACCTTGAAGCTAACCCATAGCGGCATCTTGTATACTGGAAGGTACTATGAGGGATATTAAACGGCGCATACCAACAGACCGGCCACGGATGTCACTTCGGCGCACTGCCGATGGCCGGTTAAAGCCCGCCGCTGCTGACGCTGACATTGCCGACATTTGGGCAGAGCAGAAGCGCATCCAGTTAAAAGAGGCCATTGAGGCCCAAAACCGTAAGGCCCTCAAAAAACAGCGCCGCAAAGAGGGCGGGCTGTTTGCTAAGCGCAGTGCTAGCCGCCCGCAAGACGCCGCACCCGGCAGCCCGAACGCCACTGCCAAAGAAATTGAAATCCGCTTGAGCCTTCCTAAAGTACATTTGCCGCACCCGGCAGACGTGCTGGAGCGGGCGCAAGCTGTGCTGGCGCCACTGGTGCGCACCCGGCGCCGGGTATTTACGCTAGTGGGTGTGGCCGTAGTCGTACTGGGCCTGATTGGCCTGCAGGCAGTGGGCAGCGCCAAAAAGCACGACAAACTAGCCAAGGATAACGCCACTAAAACTGCTGTGCTCAGCGCCAGCCAACAAGCGCAAGCCCCTGATTTCAAAACAGTGCTGCCAATAGATAAAAAGATTGAAGACCTGGGTGGCTGGGGCAGGGTAAGCCCGGCTGGGGCGGCACCAGCCTTTGCGTACTCTGATACGCTTTCCAGCGTGCATATTGTAGTTACCGAGCAGGAACTACCTGACGATTTCGCCTCCGACATCCCCGCCCATCTTGCCAAAACCGCCAAACAGTTTAACGCCTCTAAAAAGCTTACTACCACTGAAGGATCGGATGTATACGTCGGCACTGCCGCCAATGGCTCGCAGTCGGTTGTTACCAGCAAAAACGGGCTGCTTATCCTGCTGCGTTCTACCTCTGGCATTAATGACCAAATCTGGAGCGATTACGTGTATTCTCTCGAGTAAGTAGCCGTATACGGCTAGTTTCCCAAAAATAAAGACGAATAAACGCTCACTTTCTGTTTTGGGGCTGTAGTACAATAAACGTAAGTATAACGAGAAGGTGGCAATGGGACGCAGCGAGGGCAATCGGTACGGCAGCGGAGTGGGGCGTAGTGTTGTTGCATGCGCGCTGGCACTAGCGGTGTTGCTTGTGCCGGGCATGGCGTATGCTGGCTCATCTATAGCACAAGGTTTTAAGGCAGGGAGCTCTGACATTGTCTCTGGGGCGTTAGTGAGTTTGCGCGGCGGTACGGCGAACACGGTGGAACTGAGCACTGAAGCCAACAGGGGCAATTTACTGGGTGTTGTCAGCAAGCAATCGCTGATTGAGTTTACTGCCGGCAGCCCCGTACATGTCGTTACCAGCGGCACTACCGCCGCGTTAGTAAGTGACATTAATGGCGGCATCAAGAGCGGCGACCGCATCACGGCTTCGCCGATTACCGGCATTGGTATGAAGGCAACCGAAACGTCAATGGCCGTCGGCGCGGCCCAGGAAGATTTGTCGGTTGCCGACACTCGCACGCGCGTGATCAAGACGCTGGACGGCAAGGAAAAAACTGTGCACATTGGCACGGTATCTTTACTGGTTACGCCAAGTTTGTTCGAGGCAGCAAACACTAAGAGTTCTGCAGTGCCATCAGTACTGCAGGATTTTGCCAGCAGCGTAGCCGGCCACAATGTGTCGCCAGTACGGGTACTTATTGCCGGGTTGTTGGTGTTGCTTCTGTTTGTCGTGGTGGGCATGCTGCTGTATTCGTCGGTACACGCCAGTATTATCTCGATTGGCCGGAACCCGTTAAGCGAGCCAGCGGTCCATAAAAGCCTGTTGAACGTGGGCGTAACAGTGCTGGGGACCCTCGCTTTTACGGTTATCGTGGTTTACCTTATTCTGACCACCTAAAACTATCCACAGGCGTCCGGCTTCTACAGATCTAAAACACTTGTGGGCTAGACATAAGCGGCGTACCATAATAGTTACGGGATAAAGTACCCAAAAATAAAATCCAAACCCGTGGAAAATCAAAACCAAAATACTAACAACCAACCTACTGGCGTGGGCAACGATTCGTTGTTTTCTTCAGAGTACAACGACGCTAGCATGGCTGATGCCGGAGCGCTGGCTATTGAGCCAACAACGCTGACGGATGAGCCTAGTGCTGCAGTTGCGCAAAAAAAGCGCAACCCGATTGCACGCCTGCTTACAAGGGTTGACGTGGTGCTTCTGGCACTGCTTGTTCTAGGCGCCTTCGGCCTGGTTATCGCTAACTCCTTACACAGGAAGTCGAATTCGGTTAACAACTCTAGCGTTTCACAGCAATATGGAACGGTGAAGTTGCCGCTAGCGGAATTTGTCTCAACCCAGAGCGGCGCCCAGCTGCAAGTTGGCAGCGTAGTTATTAACGGCCCGCTAAAACTGAACGACAGCGTCATAATTTCGCCCTCGGTGCAGCCGAACGCGCCAACTGCCGGGCAGCT
>DATIIE010000005.1:0-14951 GCA_035479955.1 Saccharimonadales bacterium (SeqCode) | reverse complement strand
GGAAGCCAAGCGCAATCCGGCACACATCCTAAAGGGCGACATGGGAAAATTTGACATATGTAACCCCGAGCAAGTAGGGCAGCTGCAGGCACTCGGCATTCTGCCGTAATTACATGCCAGGGTACAGGCGGGGGCGGTGTTTCGGCGTAGCTTCGCCCATGGCTTTTTCGTATTCTTCGGCGGCAAAACGCGCCGCAGAGGCCGGCAGGGCCAGCGCCTGGCGCCATGGGGAAGTGCGCGTTTGCCGGGCCAGCCTCGTTATGTAATCCGCAAGCTTATTCATGGTGAAAGCCACATGTTCATTGTTAGACACTGGCACTAGGCCAGGCTGGCTGTTCAGCTCAATCAATTTCCAACCATCAGGGGTATTGGCAAAGTCCAATGCGTAAAAGCGGGGTTGCTTGCCAAAACGGCTGTCGATTTTACGCGCCAGGTCGGCTACTTCCGGCGGCGTTTGGTCGTAAGGCAGGTAACGTGCGGTGCCCCCTTGGGCAACATTCGCGCGCAATTCGCCCTTCTTAGGTATACGCAGGTAGCAGGTCCAAATGTCACCACCGCCCATCTCTATGCGCAGGTCATGCACGCCTTTCGCTTGGCCGGGAACACCCACCGAGGTGTCCATAAATTCCTGAGCCAGCAATGGGTATCGGCCTGTGGGGACTTTAGCCAGCACCTCTTCACGCGAACCTATAAATACGCCGCGCCCGCCAGCACTTACCGGGTCTTTTACTACCACTTTGTCAGTTTTCAATGTGGCAAGGGCTTGTTCCAGTTCGGCACGGTTATGGGCAACTGCCGACGGTGCCTGGTATTTACCGAGCTGCTCAAACATGGTTATTTTGTCGTAGCCCAGCTGGCGCACCTCTGGCGGGTTGAGCACTGGCACATCAGTGCCTTTAAATGCGCCGCGGTCAAATACAATATCGGCGCGCACAAATGGCACGCGAATCAAGCCAGTGATATCTGTTTTTTCGCGTAAGGTATAACCTTTGGTGAACACGCCACTGCCGAGGTAGGTGGCATTGCCGCTTACAAAATAAGCGTCCAGGCCACGAGCCTTGAGCAGCAGGAGCATATCAGCATATGCCTCCCAATAAAAGTCATTTTCAAATGTGGCTCCGGGGAGCTCTAGGCTGTCGCAATAAATGGCAACTGTTTTCATAGCTATCTCTCCTTACACGCCTGTTTATCTAAAGTACAGGTAGTACTGTATAGCGGGCCAGGAAAGTGGCAAATTAGATAAGTTACACCATAACTGCGAGAAAAGTAACAGTCAGGCAACGGCAATTAGTGTCGGCAGGCGAATGACAGGCGCTATATTTTGGAGCAGCGACAGCGGTGCTACGGCTTAGTACAGTAAAACACCAGGCCGATAGGATTGTCGGCGTATTCAGCAAACCGCGGATTATTTTCCAGGATTTCCTTGGTAAGTTCCGGCTCCACTAATTGGTTTACGGTAAAACCGGCGTCAACAAGCTCGCTGAAATAGTCAGAAACCGGGCGTTGGTAATGTTCGACTGCAAATTCCTGGTTATATTTTTCCCCAATTGCCGGGTTAGTCTTGCTGTCGGCGCCCATTATAAATTTGGCAAAACCGCGGCGGAAATAGCCGCCTAAGCCCACAATTTTCTTCGATTTCATGCCAGTGGCTTTTTCCTGGGCATAAATAAACAGGTCCCAGGCCGGGTGCGTCACCGAAAACACAAACGCACCGCCAGGGCGCAGTACGCGCACTGCTTCACGCATGGGCGTGGCGCTGTCTTCCACTTCATTCAGCATCATGTTGGAGTACACAATATCAATGCTCTCATCTGGCGCGTTCCACCGCTCGGTGGCGTCCTGCTGCACAAAACTTACTTTAGGGTCGCTGCATTTTTCGGCGGCGTGGCGCAGGTTGTATTCCGAAATGTCCATCATGATAACCTGGCGCACGTTTTGCTCTAAAAATTTGGGCGCCAGGTAGCCGTTGCCGCAGCCCATCTCCAGCACTGTTTTATCCGTGAGGGTGCCCACTAACTTAAACATCAGCGGGTCAAGCACATAGCGTTTGTATGCTTCGCCCGCATCACCAGCGCGGTCGTTCCAGTAGTTGGCAAATGTTTCGTCTTGGTAAAGGGATTTCTGCATGCCTGTACTATATCAAAAATGTGCCATTTCTGGAGAGGGGCGGCAGCAGTCCATGCTAAAATGACGCAATGCCTAACCTTACCCATAACCCCGACTTTCACATCCGCCCCATAACCGCCTACGAGTGGCAAGCGAACGCCACCGGCAATTTAGCCTTGCCGCCTGGTTTCTGGGAACCGGGCGGCCCTGGCACGCCTGTCCGCGAAGGCAGGGTAAAACCGCTGGGTGCGTTTCTGAAGGAGCGAATGATTGGCTATGTCGGCGTGCGTGAAGTAAGCCGCGGCCAGCTTAGCCCGGAAACAAATGCAGCACTGCACGGTTTAATGGAGCGGCGGCGCATGTCAGGAGACATTGGCAATACCGCGCTCGGCGCACTAGAGGACCCCACAGTTCCAGATAGCAAAATAGTCGCATACAACTTAGCGTTCGCATTAGTTGCCGAGCGCGGCCAAGGCGTCGGCCTCCGCCTAACCCTAGCCGCCATATTCCAGGCAGCCAAAAACGCCACACCCGAGCAGCCAATACCCGCCTACGCCTCAGTAGCCGAGGCTAACCCGTCAGCCCGTTTACTAACGCGCCTTGGGTTTGAACCGCTGAGCGTAGACGGCAAACCTTACACTAAAATGCACGACTACTACCAGCCCCCAGCCGCAGATGGCACGTTCGCACCGCCCGTAAACGTACCGCATTTGATGATGGGCACAGTATTAGAAGGAAATCTCTAGCCTCATATAGCTAAAAGCGGCACAAAAACTACCGCAACAGAGGCAACAGCAAAAACCACAGCAGCAGCAAACAGTTTGGGCGTGTACCGCTTATACACTTTTGCAGCTACTACTAGCTGGGCAATGCTGAAGGCTACCCACACAACCGCAAAGATATTATCAGTGGTTGTGCTGGGGCCGGCGAGCGCATCCGGGCCAGAACCAAGCCATGCGCCAAGCAGCGTATACAGCAGATACATAATGGACCAGGCTACAAGCAAAATTCTGGCTGCCCGGTGTTCATCTGGATGGTGCATATCCCTAGTGTAACGGATTACGCCGGCTTGTCCTTGTGCAGCCACGGGGCAAACGAAATACCAACAATCATACCCTCAGGCGTTTGCAGGCGGGCTACTGTTTGGCCCCATGGTTCAGTGCGGGTGTTGTGGAGCATTACATGCCCCTTTTCCTGCAGTTCAGCTACTGCTTGCGCCACGCTAGCGGCGTCTGCAACTTCAAACTCAACAGATGCCTGGGGGATTGGCCGGTCGGCCGGCCAGGTGTCTGTGCCAAAGCAGGCTTGGGCAGCTTGCTGTAATGGCCACACGCCAAAGTGCTTGGTGCCGGCAATTTTTTCGCTGTGCCAATAACCGTCGTGCATGGAATCTTCCAGCGGCAGGCCAATATCGTCCACAAACAACTGCTTGGCGCCTTTCATGTCTGAAGCAATAATAGAAACGCTCGCAACAAATACAATATTCATTACAACCTCCTAACTATGTGACATTGTTTTTTCAATATACACGCGGCTGCCAACAATTTGAAGGGCATATGCACGCCCGGCTTTTATATTGTATAATAGTTCTTTATGAGCAAGCGCATTGTCTATCCGCATATCCCCCACAGTCCCGAAGGGCTTGTTGTAGAACGCTTTGGAGCAAAAGATATGCCAGAATTACTAGCACTGGCACCGGCTATCGTTAACCTTACCGCCCGCAGCTATACCCGCCAACTGGAAGCGCCACATGGCCCGCTGGAGCCGGGCACGGTCCAGCGCGAATACACTGTCGCCGCCAAGCAAGAAGCGCAAGAGGGCCGCATTAAGCGGATACTTGGGGCAGGCGGCGCCTATTATATCGTCCGTTCCCCGGAAGACCCGGCTACATTAGATGGCCTGGCAAACTTCAAACCCATGGCCGATACCGACGGTTGGTACGATTACGTAACTGAGCACAGCTACATCACCGACGTTTTGGCCGACCCGCCGCAAAAGGGCATTGGTTCCGCTGCTTTGCACGCCACACTGGCAGACAACCCAGGGTACCGTTACGAAGCCGTCCACCTCGACGGTTTCACCGGCAGCAGCGTAAACACCTGGTACGAAAAAATCGGCTTTGAAGATGGCGGGGCCAGCAATGGCTGGGAACTGGCCGGAACCGCCGTGCCAACCACGCGCTATACAGCTGCACCTGTTTCTTACGTAATAGGGCAGCTGGAAGCGGCACACCCTGGGCTGGCAACACGCAGTTAACCTTCAATAGCTAACTTTTAGTAGTGCCTTACACTTGCTTGAAATGATTCGTAATTGCTGCGGCAATGCCGGCAACCGGCCCCAGGTCTGGTGAGTTATGGTTGAGCTTTGGCATAAGCTGGTAGGCTGCGCGCGGGATAATTTCCTTCAGCGCCGGCAGTATTTCAATGATTGGCTTGGCGCCGTTTTCGCCCGCCAGTAACAGTGTGTTTGCGGTAATTGTGTGGTAAATGCTGCCGTCTGAATCGGCGCGCGCGGTTTCACGTATCTCGGCTGGGGTAGTGGGCATCAGCGCCCGCATCTCTTTGCCGGATTTGCCGCTCAGCAGCAATGTTGCAAGTATGTAGAGCAGGGGTTTTGGCCAGGTGCTCACCATAGACAGCCGCGCCAATTTCAGGAAAATCACCGTTGCGCGCACTGTTTTGCCGCTTTTGTAGGCCGCCTCAAACTGCGGCAGCCACGACAGGTCGAACGACCCGTTAATAGAAACCGTTGGTTCGTATGCCACTACCTTCTGGATATCCGGCATCTGGGCGGCGGCCTGCAGGGCAATAAGGCCGCCGTAGCTGTGCCCAAACACATTGTGGCTGTGCGTTGCGGCAAGCACAGCCTGCACATCTTCAATTTCAGATTGCAAGGTGTAGTTTTCGCCTTGCGGGCCGCTTTGGCCGCGCCCACGCCGCTCAATAACGTACACTGTAAAATTGTCTGCAAGGTTTGCAGCCAGTTTCTCGTAGTTGTGGGCCATGCGGTTATTGCCGGATATTATTACGACGCCAGGCTTGTTGCCGGCCGCGCCGCTGGGCCCGGAATCGGCGCCGGTACTAGTGTAGCTAATTGTAGTGCCGTCTTTGGAAGTGGTGGTTGCTGTGGTTGTCATTGCTTGTATCGTACCACGCGGAGCGCCCCATCCGTCGGCCATGCTGTACAATTAGGTATTATTACCAAAGTGACAGGCGGAAACAGTGAGCGAATTTCAGAGAAAAAGGGCTGCAGAGGCAGCAGAGCAGGCAGACCACGAACGCAAGCGTGCCGAAGCCATTGCGTCGTCGCTCGCCAACACCAAGGAATTCGTGCATGAAATGCGGGCGCGCGACATTGGCAACCTGGCGCTCTTTGCCCGCAGGTCGGCACTGGCCCCGCTGCCTCCCAAAAAGCTCTGGCAAAAGAAGAGTGCGATCACGCCTATCCGCCACACAGAGCACACATATTCCTTGCTGGCCCGCGGCTGGGCCGTGTGGCCGCCAAGCGCCGAAGGGTACAACGACTATTTATTTGTTGTTGACCATGAAGAAGAGCCCACCGTATATAAAAGTGTGCGCACTCCATCGGAGTCGAGCAGTATGAACATAGCCGCAGATACGCCTCCAGTGAAACCAGGGGAGAAATGCCTGATTTTGCCAGTTCCCGACCATTTGCAACCCGACGCATTCGTTACGGCTGACGCATTTGCAGGCGAATATGGGGCAGGCTTGCTGCTTGGGGCTATGAAGCGGCGCGGGCAGCCAGGGTACTAAATAAGGTCGGATATTATTCGGCCTATGCATCCCATAGTAGCTGGCGCGCAAGGGGTATGACAGTTCTCAGCCGTTCAGTAGCAGCTGTGACGTAATGATAACTGTCCCATAGTTGCACATTTTCGTGACAATAGCGCCGAGAAGGCCAGGGGCCTTTATCAAGTGGCTGAGCTTTCCAAATTGACCCTGCATCAACCTGTTGTTCCGCAGACACGAATGGGCTCTCAGCCGTGCCACTGCATAACGCCTCTTCGCCAAAATATTTATTAAAGAATGAAGGGCCAGCTGACGCCAACCAACCCAACTGCCCAACCGCTTTCTCGACCCCGTGCCGCCGTGCGACTTCAAGCGTATGTAGTACTGTGGCATTGGAAGTAATAGCGTTATCAAGGAAGCGTTCACGGGCGTGCCGGCGAATTGTATAGCCTGCATCAAAAACATTCACCCCAGCCAATTCATTGTCGACTTTTGTATATAAATCAAAAAGGGTGGCCATACGTTCGTTTGGCCTCTGACGGGTTTGCGCCAAAAACCGGATGCCCGCTCGATGAGCCATAAACCCAGCTGCTTCCAAAAACGCCCACTGCCGTACGGTATAAGGAGTGTGGTGTGCATTCTGCACACGTTTGCGAATGAACGTAGATGACCAGGAATTACGATTGAGCAGGCGCGCGGGAATGCTGCTATCGGACGCCTGCAATTCACTGACATGCGCCGCTAGTTCTTTTTCGACCCCTAGAAGCAGTGGTGCTCCCACCGCCCGTAAGGTCCAGCGCAAAGTATGTATGGCGGCCTTTTCAGGGTTCCGTGCCGCATGGCCGGAAGTTTCGTAGTAGCTTGCTACCTGATGGCGATAGTCATTTAGTGCGCGGGCCGGGTCTCGGGCGCCAGTATAAAGCTCTTGGGCATATGCTTCCCCTGCCAGGCTAGGCGTCCACATTTAACAAGTATACCAAGAGATGGGAATGTCGATGATATCCGCGCGGCGTAGAATAAGCCCAGGTTAATCCAAAGTGCCTTTTCGGGCATTGTAGTGCTGCAGGTAGGGTATGGCTGCGGCGGCAATAATACTCGTAATCCCAATTAAAACTAAGAGGCTAGGGCGCTCGCGGAAGAAAAGGGCACCGAAGAATACTCCAAAGACGACTTCCAACAGGCCCAAGATCCCCGCCGCACCTGCCTCAACAAGCTTCAGGCCCTTAATAAACGTCCACGAAGCTACCAAAGACGCGGCCGCGAACAACGCAAGATAACCCCACTGGGCATGCCATCCAACCGATGGCAGCGGCTCCCCAAACAAGAAAACTAACGGCACATTTGCGACTACGCCCGACCCCCATACTAAGATGGCAGATTGCGATCCGTTGTAAGGGACTTTTTTAGTTGTTGCCATGTTGGCGGCAGTTGCCAGCCCGGCCGCTAGTGCACCAGCAAGCGCCAGCCAGCCGCCTAGTTTAATGCTGGGCGAAAATACTAGCACAATGCCCAGTATTCCCAGCGCCGTCGCTATTAATTTTTCTTTCGTGAACCGCTCATTTTCAAACAGCCAGCCGAACATAAACATGCCAATGACAATTCCGATATAAGCAATTGCAAGGCTTATGCCAACGCCGGCATGTAAGACTGCATAGTACAGCGGCGCAGAGACGAAAATTGATGAGATAACCATTGCTACTAACCATTTGCGGTCACGGCGCCAATTAATTTTTTGCAGCTCCCGGCGCGCCATGGCAAGAACAATTAAACCACCGAACACCAAGGCGCAGCGGAGGGCGCTGGCCGTAAAGCTGCCAAAAAAGTCACCCATGAGCTTTGTCCAGACACCATACGTGGCGTAAAAAACAGACGACAACACTATCAGACTCGCGCCGATTGGCGCACGAGATGTTTTTTGGGCTTTCATATTGGCTAATGATACCAAAATTTGGGCGGCTCGTTGCTCATCTATTTTCAGGCAGCAGGCTTAACAGTTCGGAGAAATCAGAATTTAATACACGGGGATTGTCAGCCCTGCTGCATCTTATTGATATTCATCCAGCCAGTATCAAATTCCGACCCCGGCTGAGTGCTAATCGTACGGAACACATCCATATGCATCTCAGGCGCACTGGCTGGGGCAGGTGTAGGGCAGACGCAGTTCTATGAGCTCCGCTAGCCTTTCGCAGGGAAATTCTTTCCTAACAGTTCTTGCAGCACAACCACCTTAACGCTGTGACTGCGCATCGACATGACTAAGCCTCGGCAGTCACTTTTACGATATGGGCTCAGAGCTACATAGACCTTCGACGCATCATTCATGGTCAAGCATAGGGTTGCTCTCCACCCTCCGCCACGGCCAGCGGGAGTCCAAACAGCCTGTATTGATGCTTTTGCTATATCGGCAAATGCTATTGTTCTGGTTTTGGGCCATATAGGCCAACGTGAGTTGGGTTTTTTGGGCCAGGTTTGTAGGATAGTGAGGCCTGTTGCGTTAACTCTAATGTAACTTAAAGCCTGTGTTGCTGCGGCATAAAGAAAAAATAGCCCGAATGGTATTGCTGCAAATGGCAAGCCCCAGCGCCAATCGTGCGTTACTCCAATGTAAAGAAATGAAGTACCTATGCCGAGGAATAAGACATTGAAGAAAACAGCGAGTGGATCAAGCGGTCGCATTGTAAAGGTTTGTGTTTTATCCATATTGAAAACTATAAACTGCACTGGGGATATTACAAAACTGGATAAATGTATAGAAACGTTTTGTGATAATTACTTGGCAGGGCAAAGAGGACGTTAATCAAACTTTTGCAGGTACCTATAGTCTTTGCAACGATTCGTGTAATCCAGGTGTCAGTGGCAATGCTAACGCTTCATCAATTGTTTTCCAGCCAACAATTTGTTGTTCTTCATTTACAGGCTCAACAAACAATCCGTCCTCGCTGAGATACTTAAAGCCATGGCATTCCAATTTATGCTCATGGTCAATGAATATTACAAATGGGGCGAGTTTAGCGTTTTCAATTCCCACCTCCTCGTTTAGTTCTCTTTTTGCAGCCTCTTCGTATGTTTCATTTTCCTTATGCCCGCCAGGAATACTATACATATTTATAAAAGGCTCTGATTGGCGAAGTATCAACAATAGTTTTTCTTGCCAAAGAGGAGCGACCGTTACGAGCTGTGCATACTCAGGATGTATGCAGCGTTCAAGATCATTTTCTATAAATTCATAAGACATGCGTTCAGCATACCAGGAGATACAGACATGGAAAAGAATCGTGAAAATATAAATGACACATACTTGCATATGTGTCATTTATATTGGCAGGGGAGACAGGACTCGAACCTGCGACACCCGGTTTTGGAGACCGGTGCTCTACCAACTGAGCTACTCCCCTATAATTGACCCGTAAATAATACCAGAAATTGCACCGCCAGAACAGTGCCGCGCCGGCAAGTGGGTATTATAAAATATTATTGTATACTATGCACTTATGTCAGCACGGAGTAATGCCGAGATAGCCATGCGCTCGTTCGCCCCTGCAGAGGAGCTTATTGCAGCGCGCGACGCCGAGGCGCTCAACGTGCAATACCTCTGCGCAGCCCATCCGGAGCTAGACGGCAGGCAAAAAATTTTAGATGACCCCAAACAGTGGGAAATAGCGCCCGAACCACCGCTTGCTGAATACAGCAGCTACAAGCGAGTTGGGTGCCTGGCCGTGGAAAGCGGCGGTGCCTCGCGCTTTGCAGCGATAGATATGAACGACCCGTCTTATATGGTGGCGCCGCACCAGGAGGGCCTTGTTAATTTGCACATCGGCCCGTTTGCTGGGGCGGGTGAACTGCGCCGCGACGTAAGCCGCGCGGCCGAATTCATTAGCATGCACGAGGCGCTCCGCAGCGCACCCATGGTTGTAGGTGCCACCTCTACAAGGTTCACTGGGTTCGCCCGGCGTGCCGGCATGCGCGAAATGCAGTATTGGGGCGCAGGAAATGGCTTCATAGAAAGCACGCACTGCTGGCATCGGGTGTTTAACGCCATCAACGGCCGAAACGACCCGTTCAGTATCGGGGTAGTATATCTCCCCACAGCCGAATTTATAGAAAAATTCAAATCGTAGCTGCGCCGCATACAGCACACATGAGGTATTCTTCGGAGCGCCGTGTTCCCCATGTTCGCAAACATTTTAGCCATCCAGGGTAAAGCATGATACGATTTCAGATTCGAACATAAGCATTCCAGGAGAAATCCCGTCACATGTCCTTGCCCGCAGCCCACCCCAACCCTGAAGCCGCAATGCCGTTCCAATGGGTGGCAGAAATTCCCTCTGGTATAGAGCACGCCAGGGGAGTAGAAACTATTGCGCCCTATGTGCTGCTCAGCGAAGCTGCCGGCAGGCTGGCTATACGGACCATTGGGCTGCCGTGGCAACCGCCTGAAACATTCAGCCGCGACGCGGTGCGCGTGCCGTACATAAACAACAACCCGGCGCGTGGCCTCTCAAAAGAATGCGTCGGGGTTGAAGCGCTGGGTGTAAACGAGTTGGCTATCGACGAAACCAGCAAAACAGCAGCAACAAAATTCTGGACAAAAAATAATATTCCGGCGGCATTCTGCGACGATGGCGAAGCCCGGGCCGCCAAGCGCGCGGCGCTTATCTGCTTTGCGGAGGGCACCCGCACTATTAGCGAAGCTGGCCACATTTTTAGCGTCACTAACCAGGGCATTGTGCTGGCTACTGCCCGCGTCGTAACCCAGCGGGCGCACCGCCAAATAAACGCCGGCGCCGCATTGTGGCAGCCCGACACAACAACCGCGAAAGGAGCGTAACCTATGTCATATAACATTCCGCCAGCAGCACCCTGGATTTCCGCCATACCCGTGGCCCTCGACCGCGCGCCCGGGCCGGGCTCCCCGCCGCACGTGCGGCTCGATGAACATTTGCGCTTCGATATGGGCTGCAATCCCACCGCCACTCCGCCTGACGCTTTTAGCGACCAGATGGTCTACCCGCCAGTATTTCGGGATGGCGATAATGAGGTGATGTCGCCCGAATACGTGGCGGTCGAAGCACCCGAAGACCGCCTCTTCCAGCTGGACAAATTAGGGCGGGCAGCCGCGCTTGGTTTTTGGGCCAGAAATGAAATCCCTGCAGCATTTTGCGAAGACACAGGCCCCGGCCTTGCTGCGCTTGTAGACGTGCCCCAAGGCCGGCACGAGATGGGCCTGGACGACAACTACCGCTTTGAAGTTACCAGCCAGGGCATTGTGCTGGCCACCATGCGCGTGCTGGTGCAGCGCGCGCGGCACGCCGCCTACTACTAGCCGCGCTCCCGCCCAGCCGCACGCCACCCCAAGAGCGCCACGCCGCAAGGGTTCCATATTCTGGCCCAATCTGGTATACCTATTACTACGATGTCGAAGGTCGCACCAACAAAACCACTACTAATCATGTTGTATGGCTACCCAGGCGCCGGCAAAACTTTTTTTGCCCGCCAACTGAGTGAGCATTTTCAGGCTGCGCACCTGCATTCCGAACGTATCCGTGGCGAACTGTTTGAGCGCCCGCACTACGATAAAGAGGAAAACGACGTCATTACCCAGCTTATGGACTACATGGCAGGCGAATTTTTAAGCGCCGGCTTGAGTGTTATTTATGATGGCAACTCCATGCGCTCCAGCCAGCGTCGCATTATGCGCGACATGGCCCGCAAATACCGCGCCCAGCCCGTACTGATTTGGCTGCAAATTGACACCGAAAGCTCTTATGCCCGCACACAGGGCCGTGACCGCCGCCGCGCCGACGACAAATACGCCGGCCCCACCGACCGCGCCACATTCGAGCGCATTGCCGGCGCCATGCAGAACCCGCAAAACGAAGAATATATTGTAGTAAGCGGCAAGCACACCTTTGACACGCAGCTGAGCGCCTTTATTAAGCGCATGCGCGAACTTGGCCTCGTTCCTGAAAAGAGCGAAATCAACGCCAAAGTGGTCAAACCCGGCCTGGTCAACCTCATCCCCAGCACAGCCGCCGGCCGCGTAGACATGGCCCGCCGCAATATCGTAATTAGATAACGGAGCGCCTACCAAATGGCGACAAAGCAAACAGAACTTGAGGGCATCGGTTCCGTAACGCTGTACAAGCGCAAAGGCAACCGCAGTTTGCGCCTGAGCATCAGCACCACTGGCGAGGTGCGTGTTTCCATGCCCTATTGGCTGCCATACAAAGCTGGCGAAAAGTTTGCACTCAGCAAGCTGGAGTGGATTGCCGCCCACCGTTTGCCGGAGCGCGCCCACTTGCAGCATGGCCAAAGTGTGGGCAAGGCCCACCATCTTCACATTACGCCCAGCAGCCAAGCCACACGCGTTACCACGCGCCTGAAAGACTACCAGATCCACATTAGCCACCCCGCAGCATACGGCTACGACCACCCAGACGTGCAGAAGGCCGCACACAGTGCCGCCATCCGGGCCCTGCGCAAAGAAGCCGAGCAGCTTTTGCCGCAGCGCCTGCGCCAGCTCGCCCAACAGGAGGAGTTCAGTTTTAGCTCTGTTGCTATCAAACAAATGAAAAGCCGCTGGGGCAGTTGCAGTGCCCAGCAGGAAATTATCCTCAACCTGTTTTTGATGCAGCTGCCGTGGCACCTCATAGATTACGTGCTGATGCACGAGCTGACCCACACCAAAGTCATGCAGCACGGCGCGCCGTTCTGGCAGGAAATGGAGCGGCATGTGCCGCACGCCAAGCGCCTCCGCAAGGAAATGGGCAATTACCACCCCGTGCTTACGAGCGCGCCGGGTTTTTCATAAAGTAGCTTACTGTGCTTGTACTAAAATACGCACGCAATGTGGCATAATGGGGCTTATGGTAAAACTCCTCGGGAAGCGTGATTCCGAACAACAGGCAAAAATTGACCACGAGCGCCTCACCAGCCTCGTAAACAGCATGGCCGACGGCGTGCTGGCTGTAGACCAGGAGATGCACATTGTGCTCAGCAACGGCGCCGCGCTCAACATTTTAGACGTCAACAACTCCTTGCGCGGCAAGCGCCTGCAAGATGTCGTCAACCTGCAGGACAAAAACAAGCAGCCCATGGACATCGAGGAGCTGGTTGCCCAAACCAACACGCCCACCAGCAGCCGCGACTACATTATCCGCTACGAAGATGGCAGTGTTATGAACGTGTACTTAAGCATTGCGCCTGTGCACCTGGGGTATGGCAAGCGCGGCCAGCAGGGTTTTGTGCTGCTGATGCGCGACATTACCCACGAAAAATCGCTGGAAGAAGAGCGCGACGAATTTATCAGTGTGGTTAGCCACGAGCTTCGTACCCCAATTGCCATTGCCGAGGGCAACATCAGCAACGCCCAGTTTATGACCAACAAAACCGGCGACATTAAGCTGGTAAAGGAAGCGCTCAAGCAAGCGCACGACCAAATCCTATTCCTGGCCGACCTCATTAACGACCTGGCTACGCTGTCGCGCGCCGAACGTGGCAAGCTGAATGTGGATGTCGAGAAAATCGACATCGCGGGCCTGGTGAAAGACCTGGCCGCCAGCTATACGCCGCAAGCCGCCGACAAAGGCCTGGAATTTATAACCAAGCTGGACAGCCGGGCCACCGAGCTGCAATCCAGCAAATTATACGTGCGCGAAATTTTGCAGAACTTTATTACCAACGCCCTAAAATACACCGAAAAAGGCGCTGTTACGCTGGAAGTAAAACCAGCAGAACGCGGCATAAGCTTTTTAGTGAAAGACACCGGCATTGGCATCAGCAAGCCAGACCAGGAAAAAATCTTCGACAAATTTTTCAGGAGCGAGGATTACCGCACGCGCAAAACCAACGGCACTGGCCTGGGTTTGTATGTGACGCTGAAGCTGGCACGGCTGATCCACGCCGATATCGATGTAGAGAGCGAGCTCAACAAAGGTTCGGTGTTTACTATTTTTATTCCGCACTTAGGCCAGTAGCTACGAAGCGTTGGGTTCCGGCTGCGGGAAATGGCCGGCTTCGGCAAGGTGTGCGCGCAAGTCTGAAAGGTCTGTAATGGCGCGGCCCATGGCGTATTTGCGGTCGTTACTGCCGAAGGCGCCATGCGTAGCAGCGTGCTCTTCTATATTTGCGTGGGCCCGCACTAAACCGCGGTAAGCAAGCTCGGCAGTGCGGGGCGTAACCAGCCTAATTTCCGGGTCGTGGCGGCGGAGCGCTCCGGTCCATTCCATCCGGGCCTGGGACGCTTCATCGGGTGTACACACAAATGGCTGTGCGCCCATTTCCGCGCTGGTGCTGGCGGCCAGCATCACGGTGAGGCCATCGTCTAACAAGCGCATCGTATTTGGGTCGCCAGTAAAACGCACCTGGGGCGGCTGCAAGGCTGGCAGGTATTCTCCCTGTAACATAAGCCAACTATACTATGTACTTTATATCTTCGGCAAATGCGGGATAACGTGCATGGCCGGGATGCAAATGTTGCGGCCTTTCCAGTCTACCTCCGAGAACTCGTACTGCCACATAGAGTAGTGCTGCAAACCAATGTCGAATGACATGCCAATCAAGGCGTCCAGCAAGCCCAGCGCCCAGTGGCCGGTGCGCGTAGTAAGCAGCATTTTTTCATAGGTACCAATGAGCAGTAGGGAAGTAAGCACCGACATTATCCAGGCCGGCCAGCCTATGCCCATAAACAGCCCCCATATGGTCAGCACAAACGGCAGCACCAGGAATGTAAGCTGGGCCAACGAAACCGCCAGCACGTTCTCGGGGCGGCGATGCAGCTGCGGATAGCGCATGCGGATGGCTGTAGTGCGCTGCTCCAGCGGCGATTTCACGCTAGCGATACCACTGGCCTGGCTGGCACGGATAAAACTGTAGGCGTCGCGCGCAGCAGCTTTGCGGGCAAAGTATGCCTCGGGAGTGATAGAGCGCGCCACAGCTTGGAAACCGCCAGCGCCCTCCAGCACTTTGCGGCTGATGATCCAGCAGGTGCTGAGCACTGGCGGGCGGCGGAACAAACGGCGGGGTGGCACCAGTTCCCACCAGTAACGCAGGGCCTGGATGAACGCATCGCCAGAGCCATCGCGGCGCCACGGCAAA
>DATIIE010000004.1:0-2732 GCA_035479955.1 Saccharimonadales bacterium (SeqCode) | reverse complement strand
GGCATTGCCCGCCCCTACGTTACCCACGATACCGCCGCTGTCAGCATAGCCCTGGAACTTGAGTGCGACGTTGTTTTGAAAGCTACTAAAGTAGACGGCGTGTTCGACAAAGACCCGGCTAAACATGCCGACGCCAAGCTGTTGCCTAAAATAGGCTACCAGGCCGCTGTTTCCGACGAAGCCATCAAAGTAATGGATAAAGCGGCACTGGGGCTGGCCATGGAACAGAAAATGCCGGTTATTGTACTGAACCCTATGCAGCCAAATACCATTGTGCGCGCCATTAAGGGCGAGCGAGTGGGTAGCTACATTTCGTAGATATCTACTTTATGTTTATGCGCATTTATGCGCGGCCGGTGTGCTGTTGCAGCGCAGCCATCACAATTTCTTTGCGCAGCCACAGGCGGTCGGCCGGAGCTACTGAACCGCTGAAGCGGATGCCCAATAGGTTTGCCAGCCAGCGCTGGATACCTGGGTCGGTGCACACAAAGTAGCTGCGGTCGCCTTTAATGCTTACCACGTTTGCGAACCAGGTGGGCTCAATGCCGGAAACAACGCGTTTAATAGTTTCAAGGTGGTCGTTAATAATGGCTTGGGCGTCCCATATGACAATTTGCCCAACAGCGTACACGCTGGGCTGGCCGCGGAATTCAACAATTTTCGTGTCGTTTTTGATGGCTTCTTCCAGGTTATGCTCAATGCCCTGCTGGCAGTCAGAGAAATATGTGGCGGGCCAGTTGCTGGGCAGCTGTGCAATGTTTTGCAGGTCGCGGTAAGCCTGTTGGTCGCGGACGGTGGTGATGTGGGCCTGGAAATTCAGGGTATTGTCCAGGATGCCGCACGCCAGTAATGTTGCGGTGCGCGGGCTCATGGAGCCAAGCAAACTGGCGCGCGCCCAGCGTTCGTAAATCATGGTGCAGCAGGCGCCCACTACTTCAATGTCGGCTTTGTCGCGCAGGTAGCGGCGCCAGTATGTTTCAAAGCCGGGGTGGTGGTCGATAATTTCGGTGAGGCGCTGCGGGTTAACCATGGGGTCAAAATCCTTGGAGTCAGAATCGTCTACCACGGCAAATGTTTCGCCTGGTTCTGGCCGGTAATTTACTTCAACAGGCGCTCCCAGGGCCCGTAGGCTGTGCGGGATACTTTCATTTAGTTTGGCGGAAGTTGCCGCAATGGCCTTCATGCCTTGAATATTGAGCAGCTCGGCGTAGCCCACCATGGCGCCGTACGCATCAATATCGATAAATGGATAACGAGAAGTGATTACGTGGGTATGCATATACGGATTATAACAAAAGCACCGGGCTTGGCTACTGTAGCTGTTGTTCCGGTGCTTGCTTTGGTGTTTCGGTCTGGCGGAGAGGGAGGGATTCGAACCCTCGACAGAGTCACCCCTGTACCCACTTTCCAGGCGAGCGCACTAGACCAACTATGCGACCTCTCCAGATATATGTGTGTGATTGCCGTGCTCATTTCATGCGTGATCCTCCGGCACGTGCGGGTCTCAAAATGTGTTTTAAGTAACACGTTTTGAGCTTCCGAGGTGCCTTGGGGCTTGCGCACGAAATGAGCACTACGACATTATATCGCAAAAAACGCTACAAAAACACCTTGCGGCACGCATTATTTCAAAGGTACACTAAGGTGAATGGCCATTATTGAATTGCAGGACGTTAGTAAATTGTATGGCTTCGGCGACGCTACCACTTTGGCGCTCGACGAAGTCAATTTGACTATTAACGAGGGTGAGTTTGTGGCAGTTATGGGGCCAAGCGGCTGTGGTAAGTCAACGCTCATGAACCTTATTGGGCTGCTGGACCGCCCCACCCATGGCTTGTATTCCATGCGCGGCCGTGCGGTTGAGCGCTTGCGGCCGGGCCGCCAGGCTAAAATCCGCCGCGATACTATTGGTTTTGTGTTCCAGTTTTTTAACCTGCTGCCGCGCCTGACGGTTATGGAAAACGTTGCCCTACCCCTGGCCTACAAAGGCATTGGCACGCGCCGCCGCATGAAGCAGGCGCTGAACATGCTGGAGCGTGTTGGCCTGAACGGCCGCGAGTTTTTCTACCCGCACCATTTAAGCGGCGGCCAGGCGCAATGTGTGGCAATTGCCCGCGCCCTGGTAAATAACCCCAGCATTATTATTGCCGATGAACCCACCGGCAACCTCGACAGTAATGGTTCGCGCCTGGTTATGGAGCTGCTGAGCGAAATCCACAAAACCGGCAACACAATTTTATTTGTTACCCACAACCCGGAGCTTACCCGTTATGCCACCCGCGTGGTATATATGCACGACGGCAGCATTGTGCACGACGAACAAACCGCCATTGGCGATATTGCCCCCACTGCCCGCAAGGTTATGTACACCATTCCCGTAAAGACGGAAGAAGACGACTTAGCTGGTGTCTCAACACTTATGAAAACTGTCCCTGGCGGCGACAAGGCTGCTGAAAAAGCGCCAACTGCCCGCGCAGCTAAGAAACCTGGCAAACGCACTGGCAAAGCAAAAGCCAAGCGCACTGCAAGGGGCAAAAAGTGAGTGCGGTAATGCGCGGCAACCTGCGCATGGCGCTCAGTGCTATTAAAGGCGCGCGCTGGCGCAGCGTACTGACCATGACTGGCGTCATTGTCGGCATTGTGGCTGTAGTGACCGTGGTGGGTATTGGCGAGGGCGTAAAGAAGCAAGTAACCGGCACACTAGACTACTACGGCAAAGACCTGCTGGTGGT
>DATIIE010000003.1:0-2877 GCA_035479955.1 Saccharimonadales bacterium (SeqCode) | reverse complement strand
GCAGTGGCTGGGCTTTGTACTGGTGTTCCCGCTTACTTTTGCCAGCACCGCATTTGTGCCTGCTGAAGGTATGAACAGCGTACTGAAGGCCTTTGCGGTCAACCAGCCAATTACGCACATTGTTGAAGCGCTGCGCGCGCTCATTTTGGGCAAGCCGCTGGGCGACCATGGCTGGCTGGCAGTTGCCTGGAGCCTGGGCATCCTCGTAGTTGCCGTGCCTTTGGCCACCTTCTTGTTTAAGCGCAAAACCAACAACTAGCCCGCTGTGAAGCTATACATAGCCCGCCACGGCCGCACCCAGTACAATGATTTGGGCCTGTGCAATGGCGACCCGTCGGTGAGCAACCCGCTCACCGGCACTGGCGAGCAGCAAGCCAAGGCTTTAGGTGAAAAGCTGAAGCACGCCGCCATCCAGCACATCTACGTGTCGGAGATGAAACGTACCCAACAAACCGCCGCGTTTGCGAACGTCTTCCATAATGCGGCCATAACCATAGAGCCGCGTTTGAACGACATCCGGACCGGTTACGAAGGCAAACACTTCACCGAATATAACGCTGCACTCGAAAAAGCGCCAAACAGGTACACCGCCCGCTTTAACGGCGGTGAATCTATTGAAGACGTGAAAGCACGTATCCAAAGTTTCGTGCGCGACCTGCGCGGCCAACAGTATGAAACCGTGCTTATTGTGACGTCTGAAGTTATTGTGCAGGCCTTCTGCGCCGTACTGCAGGACATCTCTAATGAAGCCGCCGAAGCTATTACGGTGGAGCAGGGCAGCTTCCTGGAATTCGATTTACGCTAACGCGCACTAAAGCGGCCTGCAAAAGTCCGCGCCATAATAATTCTCACAGGTTTTAGCGGCAAAGCCGGGTATGCTTTTCGGTAGTGGTTAGACGTTAGTCGCTTGGCTCCAGCCAGCACCCGACGTCTCACCATTTTTTAGTTATGTCTGCACCGCAGGAAAGAGGGGGTTGGTACTATGGTTTTATTTAATTTGCTGGCTATTGCCGGTGCGTTAATTTCTTTGTGGGGCACCGGCCGCTACATGCTGGAAATTGGGCGCGGGCACACCCAGCCGCGGCTGGCCTCGTGGATTGCCTGGGGCACGGCCAATGCTGTGCTTATGGCCGTGGCACTCCTGAACCACAACACCATGGCAGCGGCGTTTAATGGCGTGGCAGCGCTGGGAAATGTAAGTGTGCTGCTACTGAGCGCCTGGAAGCGGGCGGGCGAGCGGCCGAGTGGCGCCACCGACTGGACCTGCCTGGGCGCGTCCGGCCTGTGCCTGGCCGCCATTGCCGCATTCCCGCACATGTGGTGCATGGACGCTATCCTGGCCATGTCGGCCAATGTACTGGCAACGTGGCCAACTATCCAGCACGCCTGGCGCCGCCCAAACGAGGAAGCCTGGCAGCTGTTTGCCGCCAATAGCGGCGCCAATGCCTTTGGCCTGGTTGGCGTTATTGCCAGCGGCGGCATGATTTTGTGTAATATTGCCGGGCCGCTTATCAGCATGGTGGGCAATCTTGCCCTGGTGCTTATTACTGTTGGGCGCAGCTGGGCCACGAACATTGTGCACGAAGTGCAGGAAGAAGTCGCCGAAGTAGAGCAGGCGGCCGCAGCCGAAGTGGCTGAAGTAAAAAACCTGGCCCTGCAAGCCGTCCGTGAGGTGAGCGCTACAGCAAGCCCAGCTTATCAAGCCCCAGCAGCGCAACGTCAACGTCAGTCATATCGCCCGCGCGTACAACCTTCAAGAATTCCGCTAGGCTCAACAGCTTCAGGGTGATGTGCTCGCTGTCATCCAGCTGCTGGCTGGCTACTTTTCTACAGTTGGTGGCCACGTAACAGGAGCGGTGCATGGTAAAGTAGGCGTCCTCGTAGCATTTGGTGACAAATTGCAGATCGCCGGCGTAGCCGGTCTCTTCCAGCAGTTCACGTGCCGCGGCTTTGTCGGGAGTTTCGCCTTCGTCAATAAAGCCGCCAGGCAGTTCCAGCAGCAGTTTGCCTGGGCCCGGGCGGAACTGCTCCGTTATCAGCACCTGGTTATCGGGGGTGAGCGCCAAAATGCACACCGACTGCCGTGCAAGCTTTATGTAAAATTTCTTCACCAGCCCATTGGGCAATTCGTATGTCCGCTCCTCAATTTGGGTAAAATTGTCGAACACGAGCTTTGAACCAAGTAATTTCCATTCCATATGCTTCTCCGTTTAGGGGTTAGTTTTAGTGTAACGTGGAGTGGTGAGCGGCGCGCGTTCGCTCATGTTGAAAACTCGTATAATTCCATTTTGTCGGCTTCGCGGCGGCGGCCGGCGGCACGCAATTCCTTAATGCGCGACGATGACGCGGGCGCGCAATCATATGGCCACTCTTCTACCAGTGTAATAGGGACGCCGTAACGGTTGCGCGCGTAATCTGCGGCTTCACGGAGTGCCTCACCGTCGTCGTTTTGGCGGTGTACCACATAGATGTCCATGCGTGGATCATGGAAGCGCGCTGCTGCTTTCTCTGCTTTGTCGGGTTGAGTTTGAACCATGTCTACGTCGAGCAGCAGCTTGTCGCTGCCAATAACCCAGCGGATACCCCTGTCGCCGGTTACTTCGGCCAGCAAGGCCATTTGCGACAAACCACGGGCGGCCAAACCCTTGCCGCCAGGCACGTCCACCTGCGTCACGTCCTCTTGGCTGAGCCAGGGGCTTTGGTATATGCGGCGCTCCGACTGTACGTAGCGTTGAGCGTACGGCGCATCAAACACTTTGCGCGGGTGGTCGCCCATTACATGCACCAGGGCATGGGCTTTGCGGCCCTCGGCCATCACAGCCTCGGTGGTGGCGCCAATCGCCACGCGGTGGCCCACATGCTGCGGGTCAAAACTGC
>DATIIE010000002.1:0-3313 GCA_035479955.1 Saccharimonadales bacterium (SeqCode) | reverse complement strand
AAAAGTGTACTTGTTCACCATCGCAGTAGGCGTAGGTTACGGTGGCAATGGCTCCGCGGTGCGCCAGAGTATCGGCAACTTTGCACATGCCAATGGTGCCAATCTCTTCCAAAAAGTATTTCACGAATGTACCGGGCAAGCGGCCCATGGCGGTAAATACCAGGGAGGTGTCTTCCACCAGCACCGGCTCTTTGAGGATGCCGTAGGCCTGGCGGGCTTTGTGTTCGGCAACGGTGCGCGGGTCAAGCGACTGCAGTTCGTCTAAATCTAACTTGTGGTGTTTTATAGGCAAACCCAGCCACATTTTTAGGTAGTCGAGTTTGCGCTGGTTGCCGGTAATGAACACAACTTCTGCCATATTACTTCCCTTGCTTTTTGGATACTGTAGCAGGCAGCACCATGAATCCCAAGCTCAACGCCAGCAGTACAGCAAAGCCGCACATAATAGACGGGATGCCGCGCACGGTGTCCCGGCTCAGCAAATTAACTAGGATTGTGGGCACAATAAATACCAGGTAACCAAATGTAAGGCCGCTGATTGCCCGCTGCTGCTTTTTGCTGGTGCTGGCGCGGTGGAACTTTACGCCCAAGTATACGGCTACAGACAGCAGTACATAGTAGTACGCGCCAAACATAGCGCCGGAATTTTTAGCCACCTGGAAGATAACATAATTTCCCAGGCAGGCGTGGCCGTCCATGGCGCTGGGCACAAACAGGAAGAACGTGGCAAACGCCACGCCCAAAGCGTACACCAGCCAAATAAACGCCCGCTTTTTTACGCCGGCAATGGCAAATAACAGATGCAGCCCCAGCGGCGGCAAGAAAGTGATGGCAATGTAGCCAATGCGCGACCACGGCATTGCCGCGTCAGTTGGGCCTTGGCACACGTTATATTCAGCCAGCTGGAACAGTGCCAGGCCCAGCAAAATGAACACAACCAACCGGCTGATAGGCGTGGCTTTGTAGCGCCACAATGTGTATACCGCGAGGCCGGTTTCAATAAGGAAGGTGGCGATCATAACCGGCGGCGAAAAACAGTAAAAGGTGGTGCCGCTTTGTTTGCCTGGTGCCCGCGTAAGCCCGGCCAGGCTCATGCCGGCTGCGCACCGTTCGCGTTACCAGTGGGCTGTTGCAGCACTGCGGCACGCAGCTCTTTGCTGGCGTGCTGCATTTCGGTAATGCACACGTCAAGCGTGGTATCGCTGCGCAGTTTGGCTTCGCTGCCTTTAAACCAAATGGACACCCACTTGCAGTGTTCGCCGTTTTCTTCGTCGGTAACATTCAGTTCCGGGTCCTGGGTTTTCAGGTGGTCAGCGGTGAGGCCCTCGCCCACTAAAAAGTCGAGGTGGTCCAGGCCAACCGGGTCGTTTACGCCGGCGCGGCGCTGCATTAACTTAACAATGCGGATATTCCAGGCCAGTGGCTCACGCAAAACAAACGTGGCAATCCAGCGCTTATTGACCCAGCCTAAGTGGACTTGGTCGCTGTGGGCGCGCAGTACCGCAAAGCGTTTGTCGAATTCGGCCATGTCGGCGGTTTTCCAGCCAATGCCGGTGGGCTGTAATTGCTCAAAAAAGTCGCGGTGCGTGCGGTGGGCAATCCAGTCTTTCCAGTGGAATTGGTAGTTGTTGATTTCAGCGTGCAGTTCTTCGTGCATGCGTGCTCACCCCTTTATGAGTTTTAGCAAATCGTCTTCATTTATTTGGGTGGTGCCCAATTTGCGGGCTTTGGCCAGTTTGGACTCGCCCACGTTTTTGCCCACCACCAGGTATGTTGTATCTTTGCCTACGGAGCTTTGGAATGTGCCGCCTAAGGCGCGGATTTTCTCGCCAGCTTCGTCGCGCCCCATCTGTTCTAAACCGCCGGTTATGACAAAACTTTTGCCATGCAGCGGGCCGCGGGCGTGCGATTCGTAATGCGGGTGCACGTTTAGTTTATCAAACTTGGCCAGTAGTTTTTCATTATCCGGGTCGGCGAACCAGGCCAGCAGCGATTCGGCTACAGTGTCGCCAATGCCCTCTACCTGCATGAGGCCGTCAAGCGTAGCGTGCTGCAACTCTGGTAACGAGCCGAAATGCTCAGCTAAGTCGATGCCGGTTTGCTGGCCCACATGGCGGATGCCCAGGCCGTAAATAAAGCGTGGCAGTTCAGGCGTGCGGCGGTCAGCTATGGCGGTTACTAAATTGGTAGCCGACACTTCGGCAAAGCGGTCCAGCTCTAACAATTGCTCTTTAGTTACAGTGTAGATGTCGGCCAGGTCGTGCACCAGGCCAGCGTCTACCAGTGCATTCACGTTCTTTTCACCCAAGCCGTCGATGTCTAAAGCGCCCTTGCTGGCAAAATGCGCCACTGCTTTTTTCAGAAGCAACTTGCCGGTTGCGCCTTTTACGCGGTACACGGCTTCGCCCTCAGGGCGCACAAATTCCAGTTCCGGGTATTGGCGCTTCAGCTCCTTAACCATATCGAATTTGTGGGCATTTTTGGGGCGCAGTTCTGGCAGTACGCGTGACACTTGGGGGATAATATCGCCAGCTTTAAAAATGATAACGGTGTCACCGACGCGCACATCTTTGCGCTCGATTTCATCGGCGTTGTGCAGGCTGGCGTGCTGCACGGTGGTGCCGGCAACTTGCACAGGGTCGAACACGGCTACAGGCGTGGCTGCGCCGGTGCGGCCAATGCTCAGCACAATGTCTTTTACAATGGTGGTTGCTTCTTCGGCGGCGTATTTGTAAGCCACGGCGCCGCGCGGCGCTTTGCCCACTACGCCCAAGCGGGCAAATTGTTCGCGGTTGTTAATTTTGATAACCAGGCCGTCGGTATTAAACGAAAGGTCCAGGCGCATATGCTCCCAGCGGCCGGCAAATTCCATAATTTGGTCGATGTTTTGGAACACTTCGGCCTGGTTGTTGGCGGCCAGGCCCAGGTCGCGGATGATGTCGTAGGCCGCCATGTTGGTGGGCACTTCGGCCGGGTCGTCGCGCAGCAGCTCCCAGGCGCGGAAGCGCAACGGGCGGGCAGCGGCAAGTTTGGGGTCGAGCTGGCGGATGGAGCCGGCAGCCAGATTGCGCGGGTTGGCGTACAGCGCTGCGCCCTCTTTGGCACGTAGCTTGTTTAACGCTACAAAATCTTCCTTATATATAATGACTTCGCCGCGAATTTCGGTGCGGCCTTTCAGGAATTGTTTGTGCGTGGTTGTTTCACGCAAGTGGATGGGCACGCTGTCTATGGTGCGCACATTCATGGTGACGTCTTCACCCACCAGGCCGTCACCGCGGGTGACCGCTTGTTTCAGCACGCCATTTTCGTAGGT
>DATIIE010000001.1:0-5895 GCA_035479955.1 Saccharimonadales bacterium (SeqCode) | reverse complement strand
AGGTGGAAGAAAGAAACATGCAAGGCTTACCAAGAATCGAAGTACTCCTAGAAGAAGTCGTTAAGAAGAAAGCTTCGGACTTACACCTGCAAGTTGGCTTGCCGCCGATGATCCGCATCGATGGGACGCTGACACCAGTTTCTGGCGCTGACGTGCTGAGCGACGAAGCCGTGGAAACGCTCATTTTTGCAATTCTCGACGAAGACCAAAAGCAAATTTTGTTGAAAGACAAAGAGTTCGACTTTAGCTTCGCCTTTGGCGACCTGGGCCGCTTCCGTGTAAACGCCTTCCACGAACGCGGCAACCTGGCCGCTGCACTGCGTTTAATCCCTAACGAAATCCTGACAATTGAGCAGCTTGGCCTGCCGCCTATCGTCAACAAGTTTGCCGAATATCCGCGCGGCTTGGTACTGGTTACCGGCCCAACCGGTTCAGGCAAGTCCACAACGCTTGCGGCTATGATCCACAAGATCAACATGGAGCGCGCCGAGCACATCATTACCATTGAAGACCCTATTGAATACACCCACCGTTCCAAGAAATCGGTCATTGTACAGCGCGAAGTGCACTACGACACATACTCGTTTAGCGCCGCACTGCGCAGCGCCCTGCGCGAAGACCCGGACGTAGTATTGATTGGCGAGATGCGTGACCTTGAAACCATTGCCAGCGCTATTACCATTGCCGAAACAGGGCACTTGGTGTTTGCCACACTGCACACAAACAGCGCCGCACAGAGCATCGACCGCATGATCGACGTATTTCCGCCACACCAGCAGTCGCAGATCCGCTCGCAGCTGAGTAACATCCTTATGTGTATTACATCGCAGCGCCTGATTCCGCAAATTGGCGGCGGCCGCATTGCCGCAGCTGAAATCCTTATTGCCACACCTGCTGTGCGCAACATTATCCGCGAAGGCAAAACCCACCAGCTTGAGGCTGTTATCCAAACCGGCGCCGAATTTGGTATGTCATCCATGGACAAGACACTGGTTGGCCTGATCCACAACGGTTCTATCAGCTACGACGACGCCCGCATGGTGGCGGTTGACCCCGAAGAGCTCGACAGGTTAATGCGAGGCTAATGAAAACCAATGCTGTCATATAAATACACCGCGCGCGACCCCAGCACGGGCCAGTACGTAAAAGCCGAAGTGCAAGCCGAGAGCGAGCAATCGGCCAGTAAGCTGATACGCAAAGAGGGATTTGTACCTATTGACATCCAGCTGGCAGAGAAGGGCGGCAGCGGCCCGCTAAAAGGCCTGCTCAACAAGATCAAAATTAAAGAGAAGGTGCTGTTTTCGCGCCAGTTAAGCACGCTTATTAACGCTGGCCTGCCCCTGGTGCAGTCGCTGCGTATGGTAAACCAGCAAACCGAAAGCAAGCCCTTCAAGATTGTTATCAGCAAAGTGATTTCAGACGTTGAAGCCGGCACAACGCTCAGCGACGCCATGGCGCGCCACCCAGAGGCGTTCAACCGCGTGTACATAAGCCTGATCGCCGCAGGCGAAGCTTCTGGTACGCTGGACAAAGCCTTGGAGCGCCTGGCTATCCAGCAGGAAAAAGACGCCGACCTCATTAGCAAGGTGCGCGGCGCCATGATTTACCCGCTCATTGTTATTATGGTGATGATAGGTGTAGTGGGCTTCATGATTGTGAAAGTCTTGCCGCAGGTGAAAACGTTGTACCAAGGCATACCTGGCGCCAGCCTGCCACTGTTAACTACGACGCTGCTGGCAATTTCAGACTTTATCATACAGTTCTGGTGGATTGTTATTATCGCTTTGGTCCTTATGGCGTTCTTTACCAGCCGTTGGGCGCGCACACTGGGCGGCCGCAGGGCAATAGACAAAATTAAAATGCGTGCCTGGCCGGTAGGCGGCCTGTTCATGAAGGTGTACATGGCGCGCTTTTCGCGCACCGGTACTACGCTTATTGCCAGCGGGGTGCCCCTGCTGCAGATGTTGCAAATTACCTCCGAAGCTGTGGACAACATGTACATATCGCAATCTATAACCAAAGCCATGGAAAAAGTGAAGGGCGGCAAGTCGCTGGCCGACGCCATCGACAAGGACCCTAACTTCCTGGAATTAGTGCCGAACATGCTTCGCATTGGTGAACAATCTGGCTCAATGGAGCAGATGATGGCCAAAACCGCTGACTACTACGAGAAAGAAGTGGACGACGAAGTAAAGTCTATTTCAACCATTATTGAACCGGTGCTGATGGTGCTGCTAGGTATTGTGGCATTCACAATTGTTGCCGCCGTGCTGCTGCCAATTTACGGCTTGGCAAACCAGTCGTTCACGGCTAATTAGGTACCTCCTGAACGCCGCCTGAAGGTTGTAAAAAAGCTTGCAATTTCATGGCTGCTTAACGTATGATTCAAGCATAAGCATTAAAACTATCCATAAAGGGGGCATGAAGCGTATGCTGTCAAAATTACACAAATCTAAGAAGGAACAGGGCTTCACAATCATCGAAGTCTTGATCGTACTGGCAATTGCAGGTTTGATCCTTCTGGTCGTGTTCCTGGCCGTTCCAGCATTGCAGCGCAACTCACGCAACACACAGCGTAAGGATGACGTTGCCCGCGTAGGCAGCGCAGTCCAAGAGTTCATTAACAACAACGCAGGCACATTGCCGGTCGCAGGTGACAGCGCTACTGTGCGTAACCTGGTAGGCACACTTGCTTACTACAGCTCTGCTAACGTAAGCGTTGCTGGTACTGCCCCTAGCACTGCTACGAACGACACCACCACCGACACTGTAAAGATTTACACCGGCGGTAAATGTACTACTATGACTGGTGGCCGTGGTGTAATTTCCTCGGGCAACAGCCGTACGATTGCAATGACGTACTCCACAGAAACTGCGGGTGCGGCAGCATTACTTTGCACAGACTCCTAGTCTTAGCATCGGCTAACTGAAAACAGCTCCTTCGGGAGCTGTTTTTCTTTGTGATATAAATCGTGTTGCCGGGCAAAAGCCTGGGGGTTATGCTTCAGGGAGATTAAATCATGGGGGTGGGAAAACATGAAGAACTTCAAGGGGAAGCTGCGCCAAAGTGCGTTTGCCGTTTTTTTGCTAATTGCAGTGGCTTTTGTTGCGACCACGCTTAGTAAGGGATATGCGTACGCAACTGACTTGCCGGTGGTGATTGAGAACGGGGGCACATTGAGTAGCAATGAAACGTGGACAGCCGGTTCAGTCTACTGGATAACGGGCACTGTAATTGTCCCTGATGATGTAACACTCACTATCGATGCCGGTGCCATCGTAAAAGTGAACGGCTCTACCTACGGGATACAGGTAGACCAAGGTGGTGTGCTGAATGTGGATGGCACCAGTGCGTCCACTGTAACATTCACGAGTGCTACAGATGACACGGCTGGCGGCGACAGTAACGGCGACGGCTCATCTACGAATGCTAGTTCGCAAACTTACTTGGCCGCGGTAATTACAAACGGCGGAGAGGAGAGTATCTCTTACGGGGTTTTTCGTAATGGGTTCATCTCAATAAATTATATGACAGGTATGTATGCCCCTTGCTATGGTGTTACCGGTAGTTTAGGCAGTTTGTCGGTCGCTGATAGTATCTTTGAGGAGACTACGGTTGCCAGTTCGAACTGCAATGATCAAATTACATTCGAGCGGAACAGTTTTAACCTTCCGACTAACAACCTTGCATTAGATGTCTATAGTACTGACCTTACAGGGGTAATACTGTCAGGGGCGGACAAAAACACCTTTACGGGTTCAGTTGCCCAGCGTCAGGTGCGCGTTGCCGGCGCCGTGCCTACAGGCAAAACCTGGACAGCTTCGAGCGCTAGTAGCGGCATAATTAACCTACTGCCTATAACGATAGATGGTACGGTTAATTTTGGCTCTGGCATGTCAGTTATCGCAAGCGCAGATTGGGGGTCCTCGCAGGTAAACGGTACATTAAATATAGGCGCAGGTTCGCTTGTTAAGGTGAATGGGTATGCAGGCTCAGGTGATGCTTTCATAGTTAATGATGGAGGTGCGCTGAACGTGACTGGCACGAGTATGGCACCAGTCGTATTCACCAGTCTTAAAGACGATAGTATAGACGGGGATTATGGTAATGACGGCTCAACATCTGGCGTTGTGGCAGATTACGGTAATGCCATACAGATAAAAGATGGGGGCACGGCAACAATTGACCATGCTGAAGTGCGCTATGGTGGCCACCTGCTAAACCAGGAAGGCGGTGAACTCACCGTCAATAACACTGAGCTACACGATGCCTATAGCGGCTATGACGCTACAGGCGGCAAGTCCGACATGGAGGGCATGGATATACATGATGTTGAAGTTGGCCTAAATGTAGGCGGCGATACTGAAGCTGTCTTCCGCGGCACAATTGACGATGCCAGCATCATGGCCATTCAAGCTTGTAACTGGGGTTACGACTGCAAGGTAGACGCCGCATACAGTAGCTGGGGAAGTGACTACGGACCATTCCCGCCTGCCGGCAAGCTGGTTTGTGGCAGTGTGACGGTTAGCCCCTGGAACACGAGTACGTCCACAGCGAATAACACGCTTTTTTCAACACGTAACTGCGACAATTCACCGACACCAGACCAAGTGTTGGCAGATGAGATTGCTGACTTCCAAGTCCGGACTGCTGCTATGTCGCTGGACTGCGAGAACTTAATACATGACGCATGCGATGCGTATTCCCAAGCGTATGCCTGCCTGACGGGTGCGGTAAATGTTGCAGGAAGCACATCGCCATTCCCACTACCTGACGCGAGTACTGCCGGAGCTGTAGGTACCTTCGGTGACGACATGCTTGGCTTATCATCTGATTTTATTGGCACGCTTGAGGATGTTTCGCCAGGGACATTTATGCTGGGGTTAGCAAGCGGGCTTGCCAGCCAGCTAAGCGTTTTCTCAAGTTTAATTAGCGCTTACCACAACTGCGGTTAACGCTAGCTTCTTAGAAGAATGGATACAGCTCCTTCGGGGGCTGTATTACTTTTGTGATATAAATCGTGTTGCCGCCCCCAATACATAAGCGTAAGCTGCCAGTACATAATCATGGAAGGTGGGAACATGGTCAGCAAGGTAACAACGCGCCCAAATGGCGCGGCGATTTTTGGATGTGTGGTAATGGCGGCGTGCTTGATGTGCTCCGCTGTTTTTACGGCAACGGCTGCAGCCGCTGACGCGCCAGTGGCCACTAAAACGGGGGTGTTGGGCGGCAACGAAACATGGGAGGCTGGCTCGGTATATGCCGTACCGACATCGGTTGTGGTGCCTGACGGCGTAACACTTACCGTAGACGCCGGCGCTATCGTTAAGACAAATACGGCCGCCACGGGTATTGTTGTGGAGCCTGGCGGCACACTGAATGTAACTGGCAGCGCCGTAAGCCCGGCGGTATTTACAAGCTACGCCGACGACAGCCATGGCGGAGACAGCAACGCCGACGGCGCCAGTGCGGGCAGCTTAAACGACTACGCCAGCGCAATTGAGGCGGCTGGCGGCACGCTGGCTATTTCGCACGCGACGTTCGATTACGGCACATATGCCATCACCAGCAGCCCCGACCCTGAGCAGTGCAGTGCTGCCCCGGCAGCGGCAATTACCGACAGCACATTCCACAGCGGTGTGGAATTCGAAGACTGCGCCAGCAGCCTCAGCATGCAGCGCAACGCGTTTGCCATGCCAAGCGGCTACGCAAGCATGCCATTAGTCGCCAAAGGTGTCGGTGATGCTAGCGGTATAACACTTTCGGGCGCTGACTCAAACACATTCACTGGCACTGGCGTACACACCATGGTAAGCCTGGACGACTTCACGCTGCCTGTGGAGTCTGCCTGGGACATTTCAGGCAGCGCTGGTATTTCGGTGCTGAACTTTTCC